>CAMNJQ010000053.1 GCA_946541575.1 uncultured Clostridium sp.
TTATCTCTGCGACAAATTTGAAACTTGATGAAGCTTCTCTTACTGGTGAATCTAACTTAATGAGAAAAGAGTCAATCGAAAATTGCCTTAAAATGAAGAGTGATTCTGGGAAATATCCTTCACCAATGGTCTTCTCAGGAACCACCGTTAAAGAAGGAGAAGGTTGGATGTTGGTATTGGCCACTGGTCCAAATTCAGCGGCGGGAAAAATAAGAGAACATGTCATGCAGAATAAGGAAGACGAAGAAAGTAACCAAACTCCTTTAGAAATTAAATTAGCAGATATTGCTGAAGATATTGGTAAATTCGGACTTTGGAGTGCTATTATCACTTTAATTGCACTTTTGATTAAATTATTTTATTCTAAATATATTCAAATGTATCATAAAAATGAATTATTAGAAGCCTTCATTGAAAAGCATTTCCACAATGGTACTTATGATAAAACCGAATCTGAAAAGATCAAAAACCAAACATATTATTTACTCGATAATTACTCAGTCTGGAGCGGATTAGCAAAAGATATTTTCCAAAGTATTATTTTATGTATTACTATTATTGTCGTTGCTATTCCAGAAGGTCTTCCTTTGGCGGTTACTTTATCTTTATCATTCAGTGTTAAGAAAATGATGGACGATAATAACTTAGTAAGACATATGCCAGCCTGTGAAACAATGGGAGGAGCTAATTATATTTGCACTGATAAGACTGGAACATTAACTAGAAATAAAATGCATGTAGTTTCTTTCTATAACAATGCCAATAAAGTAAATGTAAACGATATTGATCATGAACATACTCAAAATTATACAAAAAAATTCCAGGAAAAATTCTATAAAAATTTAAGAGATTCTTTAATTAACAATATCGATATTGAACTTGATGGAAATGGTGACATCATTGTGGCAAGTTCTTCAAAGACCGATTTCGCCTTTTATGATTTACTTAGAGGTTTTAACGAAAATTTATCTAATAAATACCAACAATTAGACAGACTTAAATTCCACTCTGATAGAAAAAGAATGTCAACAATAGTAAAAAGAGACGATGGTAAATATTTCATTTATATGAAAGGAGCTCCTGAAGTTGTAATAAGAGCTTGTACTAGTTATCTAAAATCAACTGGTGAAGGAATCGTCGAATTGCAAAAAGACCCAGATCATTTAAAACATTTAGACGATGTCACAAAAGAATACTCAAGTTTGACCTTAAGAAACTTAGCCATTGCTTATAAAGAAATTTCCTTCGAAGAATTCAACAATTTCATGGCTTCAAAAATGAACACTGATCATCTCAATTACGAAGTAGAACAAACCGGATTTACTTTAGTTGGTATCGCTGCTATAAATGACGCCTTGAGAAATGGTGTACCTCAAAGTGTCGACTTATGTCGTCAAGCATGTGTCAAAGTTATAATGATAACAGGAGACGATATCACCATTGCTGAAGCAATTGCTAAAAATGCTGGAATAATTAAACCAAACGAGAACTATTTATCCATAACAGGAAAACAATTCATTGAAAGAATAGGTGGGATTGTATGCAAGACTTGCACTATGGAAACAGAAAAATGTACATGTCCAAAAACTATAGGACAAGCCAAAATTAAATATGGAGACTTAGATGAAGATACATTAGCAACAAAATTAAAGAAGGAAAGAGTTCATGATATGGATGCTTTCAAAGAAATTATTAAAAACTTAAGAGTAATTGCCAGAGCAAGAGCTATAGATAAATACGCTTTAGTCTTAGGTTTGAGAGAATTAGATAATGTCGTTGCTGTTACAGGAGATGGAACAAATGATGCTTCGGCCTTGTCAAAAGCTGACGTTGGATTCGCTATGGGTAAAACAGGAACTGATGTTGCAAGAGATGCTGCTGATATTATTATTTTAGATGATAACTTTAATTCAATCGTCCATGCAATAAAATGGGGTAGAAATATTTTCGATAATATAAGAAAATTCCTCCAATTCCAATTAAGTGTTAACTTCTCCGCTGTTTTATTAGTATTTATTTGTTCCTGCATTGGTAGTGAAAGTCCTATCACTGCTATTCAAATGTTATGGATCAATTTAATTATGGACTCCTTAGGATCATTAGCCCTTTCCACTGAAGACCCAAGTGACGAATTATTATATCGTCGACCTCACTCTAAAAGAGAATATATAATTAACAATATAATGTGGAAAATGATCATAGTGCAAAGCTTGGTTCAATTCAGTTTGGTTCTTTATATGTATTTATACGGTTCTAATTTCATAGAAGAAGATAATCCAGAAAGACTTAATATGATAAGACAATTAGAAAATTGCTTTGGTGATTTCCCTGCTGAAGTTTCTGAGTTTAAAAACCATAAGGTTTATTATTATATCATGGACGGAAAAAAAAGTTCATGGGATCCTATGAAACATTTAAGGAGAAACTTAGACCCTAAAGTTTGCTTCTTCTTTGATAGAACTCAATTTGAAGAAGATCAAATAAATAATTTATACGAAGCATATAAGTGGTATACTTCCACTTATGGAAATACTGTCCATATGACAATGATTTTTAATACTTTTGTATTCTATTCTTTATTCAATCAAATTAATAGCAGAATTATTAACAACAATTTGAATATTTTCCACAGGATTTTAGACAACTGGATGTTCATAGCTGTTACAGGAACTGAAATGGTTATCCAATTTTTATTAGTTCAATATGGTGGATTAGTCTTCAAATGCAATAAAGAAGGTCTCACCTTATCACAATGGGAATGGTGCTTAGGATTAGCTGCTATTACTTTCGTAGTTAATTTCTGTCTTAAGTTTATTAAATTAGAAGCGCTTTGCGAATTTGATTGGGGAAAAATTTTCTGCTGTCCTAGTAGAGGAAATGAAGAACAATTAATTGATGAAGAACCTGAAAAAGAACCTCTTGATACTAGAAAAGGTCAACAGATTGAACTTTCCGAATATTAAAAAAGTTAAGGATGATTTAATGCGAATAATTAAATTAATAATTTTGATTACATTTAAAAATATTTTTTTGAGGATTATATATATTAAATGAAATTTTTATTTAAAAATAAAAATAATTTTTTAATTATTTATTAATTATTATGTTTATTAAATTATTTTTTTTATGAATTTTAATTTAATATAAAATTAAATATAT
>CAMNJQ010000054.1 GCA_946541575.1 uncultured Clostridium sp.
TTTAAATCTAATTTATCATTTATGTCTAATATATACTTTTTTATATCATCATCTTTTTTAATTGTAAAATCATTTAATAGATTTAAAAACAATGAATTTTTTTCAAGATATAATTTATCAAAAATTTCATCTATTATTTTTTTCTTTTCTAAATATATTGTTGATGAATCTGCAATAGAAACATTTTTACCAATATTTAGTAAATAGCTATATTTTTTTACCATTGAAAGTGCGAATGAATCAAAAGTAGTAATATAACTACCATCGATATAGTCTAATTGGTTAATTATGCTTTCATCTTTACTAATTGCTTTTCTTATTCTATCTTTCATTTCAAATGCTGCTTTATTTGTAAAAGTTAATATAAGAAGTTCATTAATGTTTACACCACTTTTTAATTTTCTTAAAACACGGGCAGTTAATACTGCTGTTTTACCACTTCCTGCTCCTGCTGAAACTATAATATTTGTATTTTCCTTATCAATTGCAAGTTGTTGCTCTTCTGTCCATTTAGGCATTACTATCACCTTCTTTTAAGAAACTTAAATCTTTGTATTTTTTTAAATTAATAATGTCTTCATTTTTTCTATTACATATATCTTTGTATTTGCAATATTTGCATCCAGTAATTTCTTTATCATCACTAATATGTTTTGGATTAATTTGAAAATCTCCATTTAATATTATATCTCTTGCATTATCTATTTTAGAATCCACTAAGTTTATAAGTAACTTCATTGTGTCTTCATCTAAAACTTTAGTGTATGTACTAAATCCGTTTTTAGTAATTTTCATACTTTTAATATATTCACTATTTTCATATGTTGGATCAAATCTTTCTATAGATAATGTATCATCGCAAGAATAACCATATAATTTTAAATTATCATATTTAATATCTAAATAGCTTTTGTTCATCTCAATATTTACTTCACCACTTAATATTTTTTGTAAATAAAATCCAACACAAGAATAATTTGTAAATAAGTTACTTTTTGCTATTAAGTATAAATATACTATTAACTGCATTCCAATTCCGTATATAGAATTATATATATCTATATCAGCATTCCCAGTTTTATAGTCAATTATAGCTAATAACGTTTTCCCATCATATTCTTTATACATTATCTTATCGACTATTCCTTTAAATATAACAGAGATATCTTTTGATTTATCAATATCTAATTTCTTTTCTGTTAATACTTTTGTTAAACCAGTGTCGTGATAGAATGCTGAAAGTCTATCACATATTATTCTTAATTCTTTTTTTAACTTTTCTAAATAAAATAATTCTTTATTAGTAAAAGTTTTGTCTTTCAAATAGGAGTCATAATATTTATCCATATCAAAATCGTTATCATATATGTGAGATAATACGTAATGAAACAATGATCCAATTAAAGTATCAAATGTTTCTTCATACTTATTGAGTTTTAAGATATTGTCTAAATAATATCTAAATTGACATTTATAAAAAGTGTCAATTGTAGTATAAGATAAAACTAAATTATTTGATAAATAATTATATAATGAAGGCTTAGAAATACCTTTAAACTTATTATCAAATTCCAAATATCTTATGTTAAACGTATTAAAATACTTAGGTAATTCTATATTGTTCTTATCATATTTAATTAATTCATCAAGCATATATCCTAGTTTTATTTGAGAATATTTTGAAGAATAATTAGTATTAAGTATATTATTATTTTTAATTTCAAAAATTGGCTCATTAATCAAATTAGAAGGATAAAACTCACTATCTAAGTAATTTCTTTTAAAAGATATAGTAATATTTTTTATAGACTTAATATTTTTTAATGTTGATTCTCTTTCTAATTTATTAATAACATTAGTTGGAGATAAATTAATTTCTTTTTTCAATGAGTCATTAATGTATTCTTCATCCTTAAAAATTCTAGGTATAGATCCTTGATTAAATCCTAAAAGAAAAACATAATCAGTATCAAGATAAATACTATTGCTAAGACTTCCAACTCTAATCTTATTTTTTAGATTATTATTATCAATTGTAGTATTCATTAAATCATATTTTATTGAAGAAATAATTAAATCCATGGGATAATCTAAATCAATATATTTGTTAAATATATTTAAAAATGTATTATAAATATTTTGATTTAAAGAATTATTTAGTCCATATGACTTTATTAAATCTAAAGTGTCACTAAATGATTTAGTAGAATTTAATTTATCAAAAGCAGCTTTACCTATAATAGTACTTAATATTCCGCTAGATTTAGATATATCTACTGGTATATTAAACATAGAAAACATCTTAATTATTTCTGTATTATAAGAAGAGTCTAGATTAATTAAATAAATACTATTTATGTCTACTCCATGATCTATTAGATCAATTATATTATTAATAACAAAAAGAATTTCTTCTTCCATAGTATTAAAATCATAGACAGGAATTAATGCATTTTTATTTTCTTTAGAAATTACTTTATAGTTAAAGTTAGATAATATTTTTTCATTAAATGAATCTATGTAATCGTAGCCGATAACTAATAAAGGAATCTCTTTATATTTTTTAAGAAACATATCATTAAATTTTAATAAAGAATTATCTATAAGTTCTTTTTTTAATTCTACTAAAAAGTTAAGCTTCTTACTTGAATATTTTTCATCTGAAATACAGTATAAATTATCTATATAATTTTTTGCAGTTTCATAAGAGTAATTATATTTATCCATCAAATATAATATTGCATCAACATCATAATCAAATAAAACTAATCTTTTAAGTTCTTCCAATGAATAAAATTTTACATTTATTAATCTATTATAAGTATTAATTTCTTTTAAAATTTTATTCTTTACGTTATTAGGACAAACTATAATAGTTTTCTTTTGTATTTCGTCTAAAAAGTTCATATAATCACCTAAATAGTATTATATCATTCTTTTATAAAAAACTTTAAGGCTTTAAAAAAAATACTCTTTTAGAGTATTTCTTTAATATTAGCAAAGACCAAGTCCAGGATAAGGATCAATATATTCATCAGTTGCAATTATATGTTTCCAACTCCACCAATCAGCAGTATAAGTTGCTCCAGCTATTATTGGATCATTTAATTGAACTTTATTGCCATTATAGTATACTACATTGAAATTATCAATTGTAAAACTACCACATCCACCATAACGTGAAATGCCTGCATATACACTCTCAATTGATTCTTCATATCCAAATCTATTTCTTTCTTCAGGATCAATCTCATAACCGCTTTCTATCAAGTCTTTCCAAGTCATTCCTTCTTCAAATGGGATATTATAATTTATTGTCTCATCTTTCCATTCAATAAGTCTACCAGTAATAGTAAATTGAATTTTTCCGTCTGATGAAATGTTATTTGTTGCGTTTTCAGTCTTTGTTACCCAAACGCCATTTTCTAAGACCTTTATTGTTTTTCTTCCATCAAGTCCAGTTGTACTGACAGTTTCTATAATATCAATATCTTTGATTCCAGCTACTATATCATCCTCACTTAATAAATCAACAGATGTTACCTTATTAACACCTTGACCCGATGTATCATTACTTATCCAAAAATAATTGTACCCTTTTCCATCAAATATTACTCCAATATATGCTTCGGTAAAGTCTCCATATGGAGACTTTAAACTATTTTCCGTTTTAATATAACTTGCTGGAATATAATATGTTGTATTAGTATCATACATTCCTAATTTACCTTCATTTGCTATATTTCGTGCTCCACTAACTACATTTTTTGCTGTATCAATGTATGAACTTTTTCTTGAATTACTAATATAGGTTGTTACACTAGGTATTGCTATAATCATTAATATTCCAAGAATTATTATTACTGCAAGTAATTCTATTAATGTGAATGCTTTACTTTTCTTTTTTGTGTTTTTTCTTGTATTTGTTTTTTTTATTGTCTTTTTGTTATTAGACTTCTTAGCAATAGTTTTCTTTGTCTCTGGTTTCTTTTTGGTAATACTTTCTTTTTTCTTTTCCATACTTTCTCCTATTATAGATAAATTATATTTTTAATATTTTTGAATGGTCAATAGATTTCATATTCATTTTTATATATTTACATATTAATTTACATAAAAAAATTACTTAATTTCTTCATTAAGTAATTCTATTTCTTTTTTTAAATTATTGTTTTCATACTCTTTATTAAACATATAATTATAGCTAAATATTGAGAATCCATTATAATTTTCTTTTCCTTGTAAATATTCTATTTCTCTTTTAATTACGTCACTATTTTCTATCCATTCATTACTTCCAGTTAATGCATATTTATCGTATTTTCCAGATTTATAGAGTGCTAATGCTGGAATAAATTTAATATTTTTATTTATAATTAACCTGTTCCACTCTTCAACTGTATTTATAAATGGTTTGTTTTTATTTTCAAAGCCATAATATATTTGAGGCATTATATAATCAATATAATTATCACTTGATAGTATTTCTTTAATATCAAGATAACTATTTTCGTAGCAGTTTTCAATATTTCCTTCTGGTGCAACACCAAATAAAACATTCTTATTTATTCTCTTTATCGCACTATGAACATCCTTTAATAATTCTTTAATATTATTTAATCTAAAATCATTTAGTGAAATATTAAATTTGTTTTTATAATCATCTAAATCAATAGTTTTATCTGGATAAAAATAATCATCAAAATGTATGCCATCTACATCATAATTTTTTACTATTTCTTCTATTCCTGAAATAATTAATTTTTTTGATTTTTCATTCGCTGGGTTTAAATAGATTCCATTTTCTGTTACTTTAGCAATATTTTTATCTAATAGTTCTTTATAAAAGTTGTCTTTCTTTAATTCTTCTATATTTTGAAAATTGCTTATTCTATATGGATTAATCCAAGCATCAAATTTAATATTATTTTTATGAGACTCTTCAATAAAAAATCTTAAGACATCATAATTAGGATACATTCCTTTATCATTTAAAACATATTTACTAACTGGATATATTTTTGATTCATAAATTGAATCAGAAAATGGTCTTACGTGAACAATAATTCTGTTAAATCCATTATCTTTTAAATTTCTAATTATTTCTTTTATATTATTTTTTGAGTTTTCTTCATTTTTGTCAGTTATATATTTACTAAATTCAATATATGAAAAATAGATTGCTTTTACTTCTTCAGTTTCTTTTTTGAATTTTGGAGTAAATGATACAAATATTGATATAAAAAATAATATAAATATTAAATAGTATAAATATTTCGTTTTCATATAATCACCATTTAACTATATGCTTGTCTATTTCATTTATTCCATGTTATTATTTATATGAGGGTGGTAATATGCGTTTATTGGATATATATAAAATTAATAAAGAAAATGTAGGAAAAGACTGTGTACAAGTAATGATTGACTTTATGGAAAATTTAGAAATCACAAATGATAAAACTGGTCATACTTTGTTTTATTTTGAAAAATTTTCAATTAAAGATTATAAAAATGACTATATCGATGATGATAGAAGAAAAAACTTTCCATATAGTAATATTCCTGTTCATAGACAAATGGATAGTTTTATTAAGTATTATGTTACAAATCAAATACTTGAATATGACACTGTATACACATTAAATCATTTTTATATGGATTATAGTAAAGATTTATCAGGAAAAAAAATAGATAAATTTTCACATATGAAAGTAATAAAAGATAAAGATTCAGCACTTATGTTAGTAGGAATAAAAGATTTATTATTAGATATGAATGCTGAAAAGATACATGATTTAGAAACTTTAGGAATAGTAAAGATTAAAAAAATAAAAGAACCCCAAATTCCTGTATTACTAAATAGAAATATTCCTAAAGATGAAATTGTAAAAGCAAAAAAATTAGTAAAAGAAAAACGTGCTAGATAATGGCACGTTATTTGTTTATTATGAACATTGAATCTCCAAAAGAGAAAAATCTATATTTGTTTTCTATTGCATTTTTATATGCATTTAAGATATTTTCTCTTCCTGCAAGAGCACTAACAAGCATTACTAAAGTAGACTTTGGTAAATGAAAGTTTGTAATTAAATTGTCTACTATTTTAAAACTATATCCTGGGTATATAAAGATATCTGTCCATCCAGAGTCCTCTTTAAGACTTCCATATTTCGTTGCAACTGTTTCTAATACTCTTACTGATGTTGTTCCAACTACTACTACTTTATTTCCTTTTTCTTTTGTTTTATTAATAATATCACATGTTTCTTTACTTATTTCATAGTATTCACTATGCATATGATGCTCCAAAATGTTTTCGACGTTAACTGGTCTAAATGTGCCAAGTCCAACATGTAAAGTTAGATAAGCAATATTTACTCCTTTATTTTTTAGATCTTTTAGCAATTCAGGAGTAAAATGTAATCCCGCTGTTGGAGCTGCTGCACTTCCTATATTTTTAGCATATACTGTTTGGTATCTATTTTGATCTTTTAATTGTTCATGAATATATGGAGGAAGTGGCATAGTACCTAGCCTATCAAGTATTTCATATAATACTCCATTATAAATAAGTTCAAATTTTCTAATTCCTTCTTCTCCTAGTTCAATACATTTTGCTTTTAACGATCCATCTCCAAAAGAAATAATTGTTCCTTCTTTTACCCTTTTAGCAGGTTTACATAAGCTTTCCCAAACATTTCCTTCTATATTTTTTAATAATAATACTTCTATTACTGCTTTAGTATCAACTTTCTCACCAATTAATCTTGCTGGTATTACTTTAGTGTCATTTAAAACCAAAGTATCTCCAGGATTCATATATTCAATCATGTCTTTGAAATGTTTATGTTCAATTTCTCCATTATTCTTATTTAATACTAACATTTTTGATGCTGATCTATCACTAAGAGGTGTTTGAGCAATTAATTCTTCAGGTAATTCATAATCAAAATCTTCTAATTTCATATTATCACTCCAGTTTTGAATATTTTAGCATATTAAGCTAATTATTCCAATAGAAAAAATACTTACTTAGTATTTTTCTTTATTTTATCCATTTTTTTAAATTGTTCATCTAGATTTTTTGAATTATCAAGTATATTTTCTACTTCATCTTTAAATGCATCTATATATTTTTCATAATCTTCTTCTTTAATATCTTTTAAATAAATAATTATAAGAGCAAGTGCTTGTGGTGACAACTTGATTACTTTTTTTTGATATATACGATAAACATATCCAAGAATACTTGAATAATCATTTATATCTTTTTTTAAGTAGTCACAATAATTATCAATACTTGCTGCAACTGACATTAAATATTCAGTTTTTTCATTTACATTAAATTCAAACATATTTTACTCCTCATCAAATATAGAATTTTGATAGTGTAAATTTAGGTGCTTATATCCTAAATCTGTTACTACACGACCTCTTGGGGTTCTTTTCAATAAACCTTTTTGCAATAAATATGGTTCATAAACATCCTCTATTGTTGTTACTTCTTCTCCAATGACACTAGCTATTGCTTCGACTCCTACTGGACCACCATTAAACTTTTGAATGATGGCTTTTAATAATTGATGGTCTGTATCATCAAGACCCATGTCATCTACTTTTAATCTATCAAGAGCTTTTTTAGTAACTTCTAAATCTATTTCTTCTTTTCCATCTACAATTGCAAAATCACGAACTCTTTTGAACATTCTATTTGCTATTCTTGGAGTTCCCCTACTACGGGATGCTAATTCTTTTGCTGCTTCGTCATTAATTGGACTTTCTAATACTCTTGATGTTCTTTTAACTATATCCATTAATTCTTCAGTTGTATAGTACTGCATTTTTGCAGTTATTCCAAATCTATCACGTAGTGGTGCTGTTAAATCTCCTGCACGAGTTGTTGCTCCAACTAAGGTAAATGGCGGTAAGTTAATTCTTATATTTCTTGAATTACCCTCACTACCAACTATTATATCTAAGACAAAATCTTCCATAGCACTATATAATACTTCTTCAACAAAAGATGGTATTCTGTGTATTTCATCAATAAATAAAACATCTCCTGGTTCAAGAGCCGATAAAATTGCTGCTAAATCACCTGTTTTTTCAATTGAAGGCCCACTTGCCATTCTTATATTACTTCCTAACTCATTTGCAATAATATAGGCTAGAGTTGTCTTTCCAAGACCTGGTGGTCCATATAGCAATACATGATCTAAACTTTCTTTTCTTAATTTTGCTGATTCTATAAATACTTTAATATTTTCTTTAACATCTTTTTGACCAATATACTCATCTAAAGTTTCAGGTCTTATATTATCTAAAGAAAGATCTTCTTTTGTTTCTTCATCTGTAAATATTTCATTTTTTTTCTTAGACATAATATCACTTCCAATTATTATTATAATACATAAGTATTAATAACTCAAAAAAAAGAATACAAAGTACTCTTTTTTTACCATAATCCTACTCTTTCTTTTTTAGGAACATACATTTTATCTCCTTCTTTGATATCATACACTTCATAAAATTTATCCATTGAAGATAAAACTGCATTTACTCTTACTTTATTCGGAGAGTGTTCATCAAAAGTCTGCAACTCTGCTGACTGCTTATTTTCTTTTTTAGCCCATAAGTCTGTATAAGCTTCAAACATTTTTTTAAAATCATCTTTAGTGGCACCTTTATTTTCTGCAATGCTTATCATTGCTTTCATAGCAGCTAAATCAGCAATGTTTTCACTTAATGTCTTTTTCCCATCTACATTAAATCCCATATACTCATATTTAGAATAATAATCTTCAATTGCTTTTGTCAATTTATTATATTGTTCTTTGTCTTCTTCAGTCCACCAATCTCTAAGTACACCATTTTCATCATGTTTCGATCCATTACTATCAAATGCATGTGATATTTCATGACCTATTACAGTCCCAAAATATCCCAATAATTTATAGTAATCAGTTTCATTACCATACATTTCTTTGAATCCAGCAAGAAAATTAATTGAATTATCAAATTGTAAATAGTATGCATTTACTGCTAAGGTACTAATTTGAATAGTTTTTGGAGGTTTATGAAAATCTTCACTAAATTTATCCCATTCTATTTGATTATTATGTATTTCATTAGAAATTAAAGTTCCACCCTCTGATTTTGAAATAACATCAATTTCATCATCTTTATTTTCATCTTTTTCTTTTCTTCCAATGTTGACTTTCATCATATTAAGTTTTTTTAGAGCTTCTTCTTTTGTTTCATTACTTAACCATTCACTATTATTTATTACATTTTTATAATATTCTCTTACTTCGTCTACTAAATCAGCAACTATTTTTTTATCTTCATCTGTAAAATATTTCTCTTCATATCTTCTTTCAATCTCATCTGTAATAAGTAATTGCTTAATTGCCAATGTAACATCTTTTCTGTATTCTTCAATACTCTTTTTAGTTCCATATAATTCATTCATTATTTCATACATATATTCTTCGTTTTTTGTAGTTGAAAAATTGAAAACTTTATCAATTAAATGTAATTTTGTAATTTCTTTAAAAATATTTATGTTATCGATTGTATAATACTCATCTATTGCTTTTAGATGGTCTATATCATATACAATATAAAAATCTTCATTTGAAACATTCAATGAATCCAATAATTTTTTTATTGGAAGATTTTTAATTTCTTTCAAAATATCGTCTAGCGTATACTTATGATACAATTCTAACAGATCAGTTATCTCAGTTAGTTTATATTTTGACTTTTCTTGAATTGTTTTGGCAAATTCTACAATTTTGTTATATTCTTCTTTTGCTTTCTCATTAGAATAGCCAATAGACTCACACTCTTTAAGTACTATTTTATCTATAAGTTTTATAATTCTTTCATATTTCTTTTCAGTATAACATTCAAAATTAATGTCATTTATTGTCATTGTCTCAAATATAAAGACATTTTTAGAAGAATCATAAAGATCAACATCATACCCAAAATTAAATAATGTAATAAATTTAAAATCTCTTGCAATCTTCAATAACACGTCATTTAATTCATCAATTGTAGATGCATTGTCAATCATTTCAAGATATGGTTTAATTTCACTTAAACCTAATTTTTCTCTTTCTTCGAAATCATTGTAAAGTTCTAAATAATTATCTATTTTTTCATTTTTATAATTTGGGTCACTTAATATTTCTTCTACTATTTCCTCAATACGTTTATCAATAGCATCAGATGCATCATCAGCTTTTGACCATGACGATTTATCTGAGGCAATTTTAGCATTTTTCAAAGTTTCATAATTAATGGCTTCATAAAAGTCATCTTCAAGTCTAGGTATTATTTCTTCTTTTGCCTTTTCTTCACTTTTATTGAAGAAGAAGAATGAGCTGCATACAATTAATAAAATACCAACAATTGTACATATTAAATATAATATTTTTTTATTTTTTTTATTTTCTTTCATATTACACTCCCTTATTTTATTCATCTATTGTAATTGTAGCTGGTTAATGAACAGCTGTCAATTATTATTAATTTCTAAAGTCTTAAAATGTAAAAAAAAGTATACAAAGTACTCTCTATTTTAATAATAATTTCAAAGCTTCTTTTACTTGATCTTCTATTGATAAAGAATTGTTAATTTGAGGTAAAATACTCTTAAATTCTTTATCTTTGTAACCTAATCCTTTTAATACTTCAACTAATTCATCATAGTTATTAGATTCTTCTAAATCAAGAGTATTTACATCTCCTAGTTTTCCTTTCAAATCTAAAATCATTTGCTTAGCAACTTTATCACCAATTTTTGGAAACTTTTTTAAATATAAAATATTTTCTCTTTCAATTGCATCAACTACTCCTGATACACTTCCTGTAGCAAGAATTGGAAGTGCCATTTTAGGCCCCATTCCCTTAACTGATATAAGCTTTAAAAATAAATCCTTTTCTTCTTGTGTCTTAAATCCAAATAACAAATGTTCATCTTCTTTTATTTGTTGATATAAATAAATTTTATATTCTTTTCCTTCATCTTGGAAAGCATATGGATTTGGAGTATAAATAGTATATCCAATACCACTATTATCAACTACTATGTAGCTTCCCGTTCTATCTACAACTTTACCAATTATATAATTATACATAAATATCACCCACATTCATTATACAAAAAAATAAAAAGTATTGCATTATTTTTTAACACAATACCTTATTTACTACTATTAACATCTAATTCAAAATCATTATTAGATATATTTTCCATTGTTTTTCTTTCAAACTCTTTGTAATCATTTAAAGTTTTCTTTAAAAATTCTATATATAAATTCAATGCTTCTTCGATAGGTTCAAAGTTTTTTTGCAATTCAGTATGCTTATTATATATTACTTTTTGAGTATCACTATTCCAAGTATCAGTAGAGTTAATAGATTCTATATTATCTTTTTCTTTTGAAAAAATATCTTTAACTGAATTATATGACTTTTCAAAATCACCTATTATTTTTTCAAATTCATTTGAATCTTCAATTACTATATGGTTCATATAATACAAACTCCTTTATTATATTTTTTTCTTAATATTTTTTTCACCAAGCATTCTTATTTTTTCATTATTTAAATTTTTAGCAAAGTCTTCATCAGCTTCTTCATATAATCCATTTACTTCTCCAACAAATTTTCCAATTGTATCAAGAGCTTCTGGAATAATTTTCATTCTATTTAAATAGTTATATATATTATTATAAAATGTATCAGAATCAACTCCTTGCCATATATTTCTAAGTGATTCAGTATATTTAAGCATATTATCAATTTCTATTGATAAAGCTTCACCATCATTTAAAATAACATCTGTAGTTTGTTTTAATTCACTGTGATTTACTTTAAATTCCATATTATCACCTACTTATTTCTTCTAATAAAACGTCGTCTAAATCATCTAAACTTATATCATTATTAACTTTTTTCTTTGTTGTTTTACTTATTCTATTACTATCATTGAAATTATTTAATGTTGTAGTTTTTCCATTGTTTATGTTACTTATATTTACTTTCTCTATAACTGACGTATTATCATATTCACTTTGTTCAGTGTTATTGTTGTTATGAATAGTATTAAGTGCTGTTAAATCAAAATTATAATTATGTTTAAATTCTTGTTCTTTTGTTTCGTCTTTTACAATGTTTTTAATTGTAGAACTCTTTATAGATGTTCTATCATCATAACTAGATAATTCTGTTTCGCTATCAGTTTTAAGTTTTCCAAGTTTTTCTTCTTTTTCCGTATATTCTACATTATCGCTTATTTCACTTGGCTTATATGTCTTAATTTCTTTGCCATCCTTTTTTGATAGTCTAATATCATCAATTGTATTTAATTTTCTAGAATCATTTTTTACAAAATCAATTGGAATTTCAATTTCCTCTGCTTTTTCTGCATATGTCCTTTCTAAATTGAAAAACTTTTCACTATTCTTTTTTAATATGTTACTAATGTTATTTAGAGATGTTGAAACACTATTGATTTGTCCATTTATTACACTAAAACCTTCACTAAATAGTCCTGTCTTCTTAATCTGTGAAAATTTATTTGGAGCACTTGAAACTATATCATCAGCTTGTACATAAGATTTTTTTAATTCTTGAGATGCATTTATTAAATCATCTTCATTCATTCTTATAACATTTTTCCCCATATGCCCTACCTATCCTTATAAATATATGTTATAATATTTTGTCATTTTTGTAAACAATTAATCAAATACTTTTTTATAATGTACTAAGATAAAATTTAAAGGTATTATTCTTTTTATATTATATTGTTTTTTATCATAAAAAAAGGCATTTTATGATAAAACACCTTTTAGATAATCTATTATATCATTTATATTGTCGTTATGTTCTTTTATTATCTTTTTTATTCTTTCATCGACTTTTTTATTTTCTTCGCTAATTTTATCAATTGCCTCTTCTACAATTTTTTCCTTAGAATTTACTTTATTATTTCTATTTTCATTTATTTTTTGTTTCAACTTCTCTAAATGAAATTTTACATCTTCTATTTTTTCTTTGTTTTTGCTTGATAAGAATATCTCTTTAGCTAATTGTTCTGCTGCCATTTTTAATTCTCTTTTTTCATTATAATTTTGTATTTCTTTGGCAAATTGCTGTGCTGCTTTTTTTACTTCTTCTTGATCATTACTTCTTTGAATATCAGAAGCATATTGTTCTGCTGCAACTTTTAATTCGTATCTTGTTTGTATATCCTTTGCAAATTCTTTAGCAGCTTGTTTTATTTGCTCTAATGTCTCTTTATCAATATCTTTTTCGATTGAATAGTTACTCATATCCTTCTCTCCCTTATATTCTTCTATTTAATTATAAATTATTTTTCTTGTTTTTTTAACAATTATTTTTCTAACAGTGTAAATTAATGTATACTTTACCATATTTTTACTCTTTTTTCTTCTGATACAAACATTTTATCATTTTTATTTATGTCATAAGTTTTATAAAACAAGTCATTTGAGGATAATGTTGCATTTACTCTTACATTATTAGGTGAATGAGTATCCGTTAATATTTGTTTTTTTGAAATTGATTCATTATACTCATTTGCCCAAAACTTGGCAAAAGATTCATATAGTTCTTTTAGTTCTTTTTCATTTGCATTTTTTTCTTTAGCAATGCTCGTTATGCACTCTACCGCTCCTAAGTCAGCAATATTTTCTCTTAGAGTTAATTCTCCGTTTACTTTATGACCATAGGGATTTTTAAAATTTGAATAATAATTTATTACATCTTTTGTTAATTTTTCATATTTTTCTTTATCTTCATCTGTCCACCAATTAGTCATATTTCCTTTTTCATCAAATAATGAACCAGTTTTATCAAAAGCATGAGATATTTCATGAGCAATGATCATACCTATTTTCCCTAAGTTAGTGTAATAAGAATCTCTATCATCGACAACATAAGAAATTGCAACCGGGAAATTAATTGAATTATCATGTGGATTGTAATAAGCGTTTACTTCTAGAAGTGGGATATTTTCCCATCCTCCTACTTTATCTTTTCCATATAATATTTCTAATTCTTTTTTT
This sequence comes from uncultured Clostridium sp., assembly GCA_946541575.1. Taxonomy (GTDB): domain Bacteria; phylum Bacillota_I; class Bacilli_A; order RF39; family UBA660; genus RUG13868. The sequence goes on from CAMNJQ010000054.1 coordinate 14,109, forward strand.
TCTTCTACTATTCTTATAGAAAATTCATTTTCTAATGCATTTCCTCCTTCGTTGTATGATTTAATATTATATAATTCAGAATTATCTTTAATAATCTCTGGATAGCCAACTCTAATAGTTAAATTAACAAGTTTTTTTATTGCCATTTCTTTAGTTTCTTCACTTAACCAATTATTATTTTTTATATTAATTATATATTGATTCTTAATATCTTCTATCATTTCTTCAATATATTTTTTATTTTCTTTTTTAAAATATTTATTTATAAATATTGTTGATACATTATTTGAAAATATATCTTTAATTTGTTCTACTGCATATTCTTCTATATCTTTAAAACCTGTTATACCATTTAAAGAATTTTGCATATTTTCATACTCTTTATAAAATTCCTCAGATAAAAATAATGCATTTTGAGAAATTAAATTTGTAATCATTTCGTCTTTTAATACTTGTAAATTATCATTAGTTAAACTTTTATTTACATTTTCATGATATGTTTTATCATTAATTATTAATTCATTGACTTCACTATATCCAAGCTCATTAAGATAATAATCCATGTCTATATTTTTATAAATATTTATTAAATCTTCTCTTGTACTTATTACATTATTTCTTTTTGTATCTTGTATTTCAATTAAAGACAATGTGTTTTCACATACTTTTCTATCATAGTCATCCATTTCTTTGATCATTTTTTTAATACTATCTTTGTCATATCCATATAGTTCTAAATATTTTGATATAGTATTTTCATTTATTTTTAATATATTTTCATATGCCTTATCAGTGTATGCAAAACATGGTACATATTCAGTAGTAAGAATCATATTTTCAGAATTTCTAAAATCAGTAGTTACTTCAAAATTTATAGCGAAATCCATAACACCGCCTTTATATAGTTTTAGTGATAAATCAAATAATTCTTTTATGCTTTGTACTTCATTTATTTGATTAATATATTTTTCAATTGGTTTTGTACCAAGGCTATTTCTTTCCTCTAAATTAGTTAATGTTTCGTAATAATCATTTATTTTTTTATTTTCTTTTTTTAAAATCATGTTTTTAATAATGAAATATACTTTTGTATTTACATCTGTTTGTATTTCACTAAATCTATCCCATCCGCCAATACTTTTAGGGATACTTCTTTCTTGAAACTCTTCATAGTTTATATAGTTATAAAAGTCATCTTGTAATCTAACTTTATTCGTTACTTCTTTTCCATCTAATAATAAAAGTCCAATTAAAAGCCCTATAATAGTTAAAACAATACTTGAAAATAAAATTATTAGATTTTTTCTTTCCATAATGCACCTCTTTCTACTATTTATAATATAAGTTTAATTTACATTTGAATTATTATCAAGAAAAAAGGAAACTATCTTTCGATATTTCCCAGTTTAACACTTACAAGTTTTGATACACCAGATTCTTGCATCGTAATTCCATAAAGTGTATCAGCATATTCCATTGTTTTCTTTTTATGTGTTATTATTAAAAATTGTGTTTTATCTTTATAGTGATCTAAGTAATGTCCAAAGTTATCGACATTAGCTTCATCTAGTGCTGCTTCTACTTCATCAAATATACAGAATGGTACACTTCTTACGTTTAAAATTGCAAATAATAAACTTATTGCTGTTAGTGTCATTTCTCCTCCTGATAAAAGCGTTATTGCTTTTAATTTTTTTCCTGGAGGACTTGCTACAATATCAACACCAGTTTCTAAAATATTATTTTTGTCTGTTAATAATAAATCTGCTTCTCCACCATTAAATAATTCTTTAAATACTTTTTTAAATTCTACTTTTACCTTTTCAAATGTCGACTTGAATTCATCAATCATTACTTCGTCCATTTCATTGATAATTTCAAGTAAAGTTTCTTTAGCATTTATTAAATCATTTCTTTGATTATCTAAAAATGTATACCTTTCATTTACTCTTTTATAGTCTTCAATAGATTGAATATTAACCATTCCAATATCTTTTATAATATTACGATACTTGATTACCTCTTCTCTTGCTTCATCAATACTTACTTCAAGTATATAATTACTCTTTGCTTTTTCATAAGTAAGTGAATAATCTTCACTCAAAGTTTGTAGATAACTATCTAGTTTTATATCATATTTACTTGTATTTATTTCTAATTCTTTTAATTCTTTTTCTAGTTTATTTAAATTATTATTATTAACTTTATTTATAGCTTCAAATTCTAATATATCGTTTGATAATTTTTCTTTTTCTTTTTCTTTAAATCTTATTTCTTTAGACAAATTATCTTTTTCTAAAGATACTTGGTAATATTCTTTCATAATTTTTTCTTCAAGTGAAGAGATATTAGAGTCAATTACATTATCTAAGCTTAAAAGTTCAGTTTCTATTTCTTTTTTTCTATTTCTTAATTCATTATTTAATGATTCTTTAGCACTAATCGTTTCTCTACATTTAATAAGTTCACTTTTATAATCTCCAATTTTATAATTTACTTTAGATAAATCACTATCTATATCATTAATATTTTTTTCTATTGTATTAACTAATTCTTCTAATTCTTTTTTTCTTCTTTGTAAGTTTTCTAATTCATTCTTTTCTGTTATTAAACTTTTAGTTAAATTAACACTTCCACCAGTAATTGAACCTCCAACATTTATTACATCACCATCTAGGCTTACTACTTTATTTCTTCTATATATACTACTACTTATTCTATTAGCTGAATCAATATCGATTGCAACAATTATATTCCCTAGTTGATTAGCTACTATATTATAGTATTTTTCATCATATCTTACTAAAGAGGACAATATGCCAATAAACCCAGAATCTTCTTTAGCTTTTTCTAAAATATCTTTTTCTATTCCTTTGGCTTTTATAACATTTAATGGAAAAAATGTTGCTCTTCCTAAATTATTATCTTTTAAATATTCAATTGCTTCTTTAGCTACTTTTTCTTCATCTACGATTATGTAGTTCTTAGATCCAGAGATACTTACTTCTACTGCCTTCAAATATTTATTATCACATTCTATTATGCTAGAAAAAGTTCCATGTAGTCCTTTTAATCTTGGATTATTCAATATACTTTTTACTGGTGTAGGCATACTACTATTTGATTCTATGTAATTAGATAAAGATGATATTTTATTATTTGTATCATATATTTCCCTTTTTTTATTATTTAAGTCATTAATACTATGATTTTTTCTATTTTCTAAATTCTTATAGTTTATTTCTTCCTTATTTAGTTCAGTAATTGCACTATTGATATCATTATTTATAAGTTCAATATCTTTTTTTATTAATTCTATACTATTGTCTGTTTGATATAAATCTTCTTTTAAGTTTGCAATATTATTATGAATTTTTGCATCACTTGCATCATATTTGCTTCTTTCTTTTAATAATTCTTTTTCTCCATTTAGTTTTTCTTCACTTCTTGTTAAGTCAAGTAACTTATCATTCAATTCTTTTATTTCTTTTTCTATCTTTATTAATTCTAGTTTTTTATTTGATAAGTCCATATCGCTATTTGAAGTAGATAAGTTTAGGTTTAAAATTTCGTTATTTATACTTTCTATTTTTTTCTTTGCTAAATTATTTTCATAATTTATTCTATCTATTTCACTAGCAATTAGTGCTACTTCAACGTTATCTAAGTGATCTTTTGCATCTAAATATTTCTCTGCTTTTTCACTTTGTTCTTTTAATGGTTCAAGTTGTATTTCAAGCTCATTAATTATATCTTTTACACGTTCTAAATTTGTTTCAGTTCTATCTAGTTTTTTTATTGCTTCTTCTTTTCTTTTTTTGTATTTCAACACTCCAGCAGCATTTTCTATTATTAATCTTCTATCATATGGTGAGTTTGATAGTATTTTTAATATTTCTCCTTGTGAAATAATATTGAACGATTCCTTTGATGAAGCACTATCTATTAATAAATCTGTAATATCTTTTAATCTGCACTTTTCTCCATTAAGAAAATATTCGTTTTCTCCTGTTCTATAAACTCTTCTTTTAATTGATACTTCATTATAAGGTATATTTAAAAAATTATCTGAATTATCAAATACAAGAGTTACACTCGCCACATTTAAAGGATTTCTTGATTTACTTCCAGAGAAAATAATATCTGTCATAGAAGCATTTCCTCTAAGAGATTTAACTGATTGTTCTCCAAGAACCCATCTTACAGCATCAACTACATTGCTTTTACCACTTCCATTTGGCCCAACAATTGCTGTTATTTTTCCATCTAAATTAATAGTAATTTTGTCTGCAAAAGACTTAAAACCATTACAGCTAATCTCTTTTAAATACATAAAAAACACCTTCTATACACTAATAGAATTATAACATATTATAATTATTTTTTTAATTATAAATTAAAAAACTGATATGCTTAAGCATATCAGTTAATTTATTATTTATTAAAATAATCTTATTACATCATTTATAGTTATGAATACTATTAATATCATTAATAATCCAAATCCAACAGTATTTACTGTATTTTCTATTTTAGGTGAAACAGGTTTTCTTCTTATTTTTTCTATAAGTAAGAAGAGTATTCTACCACCATCAAATGCTGGAAATGGTAATATATTTAAGAAACCAACATTTACGCATAATAATGCAGTTAAACTTGCAAGTGGAAGTAAAACTGATTCTTTTGTGGCTTCTCCTACTATTGAATATATTCCTACTGGGCCAGATAAATTTTCTACTCCAACTTTTCCACTAAATAAATACTCAAATGTTATAAAGATTTGTTTAATATACGAAATAAATTGATTAAATGTATATTCAATTGCTGCACCAAATCCATGATTTACTTTATTTTCAAAAACGATGCCATATTTTAATGATTCTTCTTTTGTTTCTTCATCTATCACTTTAATTGGCTTAACTTTGTATGTGTATTCTTTGCCATCACGTTCCATGACAAATTCTGTTTCACTACCATTATTTTCAAGTGTCATATACACTCTTACATCATCAGTATTAGAAACATTATGTCCATTTATTTTTACAAATTTATCTCCTTCTCTAATACCTTCAAGATACATTGGCATTGTCTCATCTAATTTTGTTACAACAGGTGTCATGTCTGGTGCACCATGAAATATTCCAATTAGGAATAATAAGATAATTGCTAATAAAAAGTTATTAAATACTCCTGCAGCCATGATTATAAATCTTTGCCAAATTGGTTTTTGGTGTAGATAAGCTCCATCTGGAACTTCATCGTCCGTTTCAGTAGGATCTTCTCCTGCTAATTGAACAAATCCACCAATTGGAAATGCTCTTACGTTATATTGTGTTTTACCTTTTTCTTTTTTGGTTCCGAAAAGTCTTGGTCCCATTCCAATTGAAAATTCATATACATAAACTCCAAATATTTTTGAAAAAATAAAGTGTCCAAATTCATGAACTAAAACTATTATTCCTAATATTATTATAAAATAAATTAATGTTAACATATTTTCCTCCTATAAAACAGATACCATAACTAGGAAACCTAGTGTTATAAATATTATGCTATCTATAACATCTAGTATACCACCATTTCCTACAATTACATTAGAAAAATCTTTTTTACCGAATTCTCTTTTGATACAAGAAAATACTAAATCTCCCATTTGTCCAAGTATTGATAAAATAGCTGTTACAATCATTATTACATACATTGGTGTTCTTCCGTTTACTGCACTAGCAAAAAATAATGTTGGTAAAATTGTACCTATGATCAATCCGCCTATTGCTCCTTCGACTGTTTTCTTTGGTGAAATATGTTGCATAAATGGATGTTCTCCAATTAATTTCCCTGCAATATATGCAAATGAATCAGTTAAAAATGCTATTAAAAATATATAAGTTATGTAATTAGTATTATAGTTTCTAAATTGTACAAGCAAATTAAATGTTATACCAATAAACATTGTTGATCCCATTAGATATAATGCGTTAGTTAAATTATATTTTTTCCTATTTTCAACAACAACTAATGGCATTAAATCAATTAAAATCATTGAAGTAAATAGTCTATAATCTATAAAGTAAAAATTATAACCGGCATCATAATTATTCATTACAAAGAATATTATTAAAATATATGAAAATAATTCTAGTTCCACTGGTGTTCTTCTATCTTTTGGTCTAATATGTAAAAGTTCTCTTAGTGATAATGCTGCAAATATTGACATTGCAATTGAAAAGTATAGTTTCCCTAAAAATGAAGATACAAAGAATATTAATATCAAAATGCTTAAACTAATAAGTTTTGTTTTCATTATACTCCTCCAAACCTTCTATTTCGTTTAGTAAATTCTTCCAATGCTTTATCAAATTCTTTTTCATCAAAGTCTGGAAATAATACACTAGGGAAATAATATTCTGCATAACTTGCTTGCCATAGCATAAAATTACTTATTCTTTGTTCTCCACTAGTTCTTATTACAAAATCTAAATCTGGTAAATCTTGATACATGTAATGACTTACTAATTCTTCATTTATTTCATCAATTGATATTTTGTTATCATTAATATCTTTGTTTATTTTCTTAATTGCATCAACTATTTCTAATCTTCCTCCATAGTTTAAGCATATATTAAACGTTCCTCTTGTTAAATTTTTTGTTGCAGCTTCAATCTCGTTAATTCCATTAATAACATCTTGTCTTAAATTTGCTTTACTACCTGAAAAAATTACTTTTAATTCTTCTTTTACAAATATTTTTTTCTTTTTAGTAAAATATTTTACAAATAAATCCATAAGATAATTAACTTCTTCTTCACTTCTTTTAAAGTTTTCTGTAGAAAAAGCATAAACACTTACATATTTTATTCCCATATTAAAAATATGTTTTAATAATTTTTCAAGATTATCTGCTCCTGCCTTGTGTCCAAAACTTCTCTTTAATCCCCTTTTTTTTGCCCATCTTCCATTTCCATCCATAATTATTCCAACGTGTTTAGGCAAAATATATTTATTATCCATATTACCACCAATACAATTATATTATATTTATTTTTTTTTAGCAATTGTAAAGAAGCATAAAAAAAGACCTTACTGGCCTAATATTTATCTATATTTATTTTAACTCTTTTATTATCTTTAAGATAACTACTAGCTTGTACTAAAGTTCTAATAGCATTTGAATTTTTTCCTTCTTTTCCAATAATTCTTCCAATATCTTCTTCTGATACCATAACTTGTATCAAAATAGTATTATCGTCATCGGTTTCAAATTCTTTTACACTAACACTATCTTTATCTTTGGCTAAAGCTAAAACAATTTCTTTTGTTAATTCAACTAAATCCATAATTACTTATTTCCTTTTTTAGAATCTGCAAATTTAGCCATAATTCCTTTTTTACTAAATAAGTTTCTTACAGTATCAGTTGGAAGTGCTCCTTGTCCTAACCATTTTAAAGCAACTTCTTCATTAACTTTTACTTCATCTAAAGCTGGATTATAAGTACCAATATTTTCTATACATTGTCCATCTCTAGGTCTTCTTGAATCACTAGCAACAATTCTATATACTGGTTTATGTCTTGAACCCATTCTTGTTAATCTAATTCTAACTGCCATACAAAATCCTCCATTCATTCATTTTGATTATATAATAAACAAAACACGTTGTCAATATAAAAATGTTAACACTTATCTACATAATTTATAAATATTTTTATAATCATCTATATTTATATCCATTTTTTTTGCTGATCTTTCCAAAGTACTTTCCCCAATTAACATTTTTCCTATTTCATCATAGATAATATCTTTATCTTTTTCTTTTAAGTTTATTAATTGTAATACATATTCAAAGCTTTCAATATATGTTAGAGCTGAAGCAATAGAATATTCATAATTTTCAGGATTTATTCCTAGATAATTTGGATGCATCGCATAAAATAAATCAGTTTCTAAGTCATTTATATTGTCTTCAATCATTTTCATTCTATTACTGATAAATTTATTTTTTCCTTTTTCCTTATGAATTGCTGAATACATCATATATTCAAAAAAGAATGGTAGTACTTCAGAATATTCATAAACATCTTTTTTATCTTTTGATAAAAATAATGAAAAATGTGATAATTCGTGAATTGTTGCTGCGCTTAATAAATCAGTATTTTCTTTTCTTTTTGGTAATACAACATCAAATAATAATTCATTATTTTTTGAAATGATTCTAGACATGCTTTCATCCATATCAATTTCACTGTAATTAAATCTAGATATTTCTAAAACTTTTTCGAAGTATTCTAATATTTTTTCATTATCCATTTCAGCTATAATAATTGATAAGTAATCTATAAATGATGAATTAACCTTTCTTTCTGTATTAGTGTATTGCTTTGGTATATTTATTGAAGTGACATTATGAACTTTTTCTAAAACATTTATATCACAATAATTGTATTTTAATTTTAAATTTGTTTTACTGAAAACTTCTTTTTTTATTTTATTATATGAAATGTAATAGTTTGAAAACTTATTTGTTATATCCATATAACTCACTTCCTGGTTTTTTATTATATATTAGTGTTTTTAAAATATCAAATAAAAAAAGACAATTAGACTTCTCCAATTATCTTTCTAATTACATAACTTGCTATTAATAGTCCTGCACTATTTGGTACAAACGATGAAGATGCAACTACTCTTCCACTTTTAATAGGTACTTCTTTTGAACATAAAACTGGTATTTTTCTATTTATTTTCTCATCTTTAACCCATTTTCTAAAGATTCTTGCAAGTGGATCATTGTTTGTTTTTCTAATATCTATTATTTCTAATTGAGATGGGTCTAGTTTATTTCCTGTTCCCATAGAAGAAATAAAGTTAATATTTCTATTTAAAGATTCTTTAATAATTGCTTTTTTAGTTTCTTTAGAATCACAACAATCTATTACAAAAGTTGGTTTTTCATTATCGAATATCTCTTTTATATTATCTTTATTTAGATATATTGGGTATTTTGAAACTTTTACTTCTGGATTAATATCTAAAATAATATTCTCAAGTACATCTACTTTTCTTTTTCCAATTGTTCTTTGAAAGGCAACTGCTTGTCTATTCAAATTAGTTATATCAACTACATCAAAATCAATAATTGAAATATTTGTAATGCCACTTCTTATTAAAGAAAGAGCGCATTCTCCTCCTACTCCACCTACACCAACTATTAATATTTTATTATTTTGAATTTTGTTTAGATTTTCTTCTCCAATTAAAAGTTTTAATCTATCAAACATAAATTACTCCTTTTTTAGCAAAAAAAAATGTCTAAAGAATCGAGTACGATAAAACCCGCTTATTGCAGGTGGGTGTCCATACGAAATCTTTAGGATTCTCACATAAATGCGAGCATTCAACACCAATTTCTGATCCGAACTCCCTTATCGTTACTTAGTCGGTTTTATAAAAAACTCTTTTTCTATTAGACATTTATAATATATCACATATTTTCTAATAAATAAATAGTCTTTTAGTAATTTTACAATATGTATGTAAACTATTTATTATTTATTTCTTTTATTATTTTTTCAATTTTATTACCATATTCTATTGATTTATCATATATAAATCTCAATTCGGGAGTATGACGGATTTCTACTCTTTGACTTATTTGACCGCGAATAAAACTTTTCGCTTTATCAAGCGATTTCATAGTTTCATCTTTTTTCGAATCATCTAATACAGTATAGTATACTTTTGCAAAACTTAAATCGTTTGTTATTTCACATCCTGTTATAGTTACAAATTGTATGTTAGGATCTTTTACTTCGTTTTGTAATATACTACTTATTTCTTTAACAAAAATGCTATTTAATCTTTCAATCTTTAAACTCATAGATACCTCCAGCAAAAATACTATAACATAAAAACTAAAAAAATGATATACAGTTTTACTTCAAATTAAGTCATTGTTTTATATAAGAAAAGAGATTATCTTCTAATCTCTTTTAGTTCATAAACTTCAATTAAATCATTTTCTTTAACGTCTTGATAGTTTTCTAATGTTACTCCACATTCCATACCCTTTGCAACTTCTTTCACTTGATCTTTTTCTCTTTGTAATGACTTAATTTTTGTTGTTGCAAGAACAATACCATCTCTTATAACTCTTGCATTAGCACCATTTCTTATTATTCCAGTTTTAACATAACTTCCTGCAATCGTACCTACTTTAGAGAACTTAAATAATTGTCTTACTTCTACTTCTCCAATAACAACTTCTTCGTATTCTGGATCAAGCATTCCTTTCATTGCTTTTTCGATATCTTCTATCATTTTATAAATAATGTCATAAAGTTTAATTTCAACATTATATTCTTTTGCTATGTCAATTACAGACGATGTTGGTCTAACATTAAATCCAATTATAATAGCACGTGATGCATTTGCAAGTACTACATCACTTTCTGTAATTGTACCAACGCCACCTCTTATAACTGTTACTTTTACTCCATCAATATCAATTTTTGCAAGGCTTTGTTTAATTGCTTCCAAGCTTCCGTTTACATCTGTTTTAAGTACTACATTTATTTCTTTTATTCCGCTTTTTATAGCTCCAAATAAATCATCTAGGGTCATTCCAGATTTATTAGTATCTTTTTGTTTAGCTCTAGATTTTCTTCTATCTGCAATATTTTTAGCTTGCTTTTCTGTTTCAAAAGCCATAAACTTATCTCCTGCAGATGGTACTTCTGAGATACCAGTAATTTCAACTGGCATTGATGGATATGCTTCAGTTATTTCTATTCCTTTATCATTTTTTAGTGATCTAATTTTTCCAAAAGAGGTTCCAACTACTATAGGATCACCTAATCTTAAAGTTCCATTTTGTACTAATACTGTTGCTACTACACCTGTTTTCTTATCTAGTTTTGATTCAATAACAGTACCTATTGCATATCTTGATGGATTAGCTTTAAGCATTGCCATATCGCTTACTAATAAAATATTTTCTAATAATTTATCTATTCCTTCACCTGTTTTACACGAAATATTATTGAATATTGTGTCTCCACCCCATTCTTCAGGGCTTAGTCCATATTCAGCAAGTTCTGTCATTACTTTTTCAATATTTGCTTCAGGTTTATCTATTTTATTTATTGCAACAACAATTGGTACTTTTGCTGCTTTAGCGTGATCAATAGCTTCTTTAGTTTGAGGTTTTACTCCATCATCTGCTGCAACTATTATTATTACAACATCTGTTACACTTGCTCCACGTGCTCTCATCTCAGTGAAGGCTTCATGTCCTGGAGTATCAATAAATGTTATTTTTCTTCCATTATAGTCAACTTGATATGCACCAATTGCCTGAGTAATTCCTCCTGCTTCTCCAGATACTACATCTGTTTGTCTTATCTTATCAAGAAGAGAAGTTTTACCATGGTCAACATGTCCCATTACAGTTACAATTGGAGGTCTATCAACAAGATTTTCTTCACTATCATTAATTTCATATTTTTCGAAATTACTGATATCTTTTGATTCAGCAGCTTTTAGTTCTTTTCCATAATCTATTGCAACTAATTCTGCAATTTCAAAAGTTAAAGGATAATTTATATTAGCCATTACTCCTAACTTCATTAATTTTTTTAATATATCAGTAGTACTTACTCCAAGAACATTAGCAAAGTCTGTAACTGTCATATTATCTTTATACAAAACAACATTATCTTCTTGTTGTTCTTCATTAGTCATTAGTTTCTCTCTATGCTTATAAAGTTCTTTTCTTTCTTTTTGAAATTTTACTTTTACACTTTCAGCACGTTCTTGTTTACTTTTTAATTTCTGTTTATTAGTAGTACTATCGATGTCTATTTTTGCATCACTAATTATTTTTTCTACTCTTTCGTCAAGTACTTCATCTTCTATCATTTCATTAGCTAATTCTTCATCTTCAGCGATATTTGCAGTTTCTCCGTCAAGTAAAACAATACTATCTTCATTTAGCATTGTGTTTTCATTATCATACTTAATACTTAATCTATCACAAAGCTTAAATATTTCTTCTACTGATAAATTGACATCTTCTGCATATTCTAAGATACTCATCATGAGAACCACCTACACTTTCTTATATTTTATCATTTTTTGTATTTTACTACTTCTATTCCACTTTCTTCTAGCATTTCTTTAGCAAGAGGATCGCTATAATCCCCATCATATACTATTCTTTTTATTTCTGCATTAATAAGCATTCTTGCACAAATTGAACACGGGTAAGTATTAGTATAGATTGTTCCATCTTTAATACTTACTCCTTTTATTGCTGCACTTATTATCGCATTTTGTTCTGCATGCACTGCTCTACATATTTCTTGCCTAGTTCCTGATTCTATTTGTTTTAATTTTCTTAAGCAGCCTCCTGCATCTATGCAGTGGTGAAGTCCTTTTGGAGCTCCATTATAACCAGTTGATATTATTTGATTATCTCTAGTTATTACTGCACCTACTTTACGGCTTTCACAATTACTTCTTGTAGAAACAAGTTTAGCAATTTCAATAAAATATTCATCCCAACTAGGTCTTACACATTTAGTTTTATCTTTCATAGTTACTCCTATTCCAATATCTTTAACATTTCTTCATAAACTTCATCATTTATAGATACTTCTAGGTGCTTTTCTAGCATCTTATTAGTTCTAAGTTTATTAATAAGATCTTTGTCCTTTTTAATATATGCACCATGTCCATTAAGTTTTCCAGTTAAATCAATTTTTACTATTCCTTCTGGAGTTCTAACTATTCTTAACAATTCTTTTTTAGGAAGCTTTTCATGAGTTATTACACACGTTCTTAGTGGTATTTTTTTCTCTTTCAAAGTTATCACATCCTTTTAGTTTTTAAAATTAATTCCCATCTCTCTTGCTTGTTCATTATTCTTTATATCTATTTTATAGTGAGTTAACTTACTAGCAAGTCTTGCGTTTTGTCCTTTTTTACCAATTGCTAATGAGAAATTATCATCATCAACGACTACAATTGCTTCTTGTTTCTTTGGATCAGTTATTATTACATGTAGGTTTTTAGCAGGTGATAATGCATTTGCTATAAATACTGCTGGATCTTTATCATATTTTACTATATCTACTTTTTCTCCGTTTAATTCACTTATAATTCTTGAAATTCTGCTTCTTCTTTCACCAATACATGCTCCAATTGGATCTACATTAGGATTTTCTGAATAAACTGCTATTTTACTTCTACTTCCTGCATCTCTTGCTACACTATAAACAAGAACTGTTCCATCAGATAACTCTGGTATTTCAAGCTCAAATAATCTTTTTAAGAATCCATAGTGGCATCTAGATAATAAAATAAATAATCCTTTTCCACTATTATCAACTTTACTTACGTAAACTTTTATTTGTTTACCCATTTCTATTTTTTCACCTGGAATGCATTCTTTCTTAGGAAGTATTCCATTACTTCTTCCAAGATTAATAAAATAGTTATCTACGTCTTCAAGATCTACAGTACCAACTAATAATTCATCTTGTTTATCTCCATATTCATTTACAAGTGAATTCCTTTCTGCTTCTCTCATTTTTTGGACAAGTACTTGTTTTGCAGTTGATGCTGCTACTCTTCCAAAATCTTTTGGCGTAACTTCTGTATCAATTGTATCTCCAATGTTCAAAACTTTATTTTGTTTACGTGCATCAGTAAGTGTTATATGATAATTTGAGTTAAATTCTTCTGCATTTTCGTCATTATCATCTAAACTATTCAAATATTCATCTGTTGCCATTTCATCTGGTACAACTGTTTTATACGAATATACTTTGATATCTCCTGTATTTCTATCAATTATTATTTTTGAATTAGTTAGAGAATTAAAATTCTTTTTATATGCTGTTGCTAATGCAAGTTCCATAGATTCAAATACAACATCTCTATCTATTCCTTTTTCTTTAACAATAGCATCTACTGCTTTTATAAACTCTTTTCCATTCATTTTACTCATCTCCTTTTGGTTTAGCATACACATCTAATATGTACTCTCCATCTATTAAATTCATTTTTTCTATAACTGGATCAATAATCTTAGTAGCTTTAACAACTCTTTCTATATCTATAATATCTTCTGCATCAATAACTACTCTTAAGTAGGTATCTTTTCCTTCTTTTTCTTCATAAACATCATAAATATTCACTTTTAGTTCGTCAAGGCTATCTCCAAGCTCTTTTATTAAGTCTTCTTTCATAACTCACCTCTAATTAATTCAAAAGGTGGAAGTCATGCTTCCACCCAGTTGCTAAAAGTATTATAGTATATAAAATTAATATTTTCAAGAAATTTTTATTTTTTCTTATGTATAAAATAATTTGTTATATATACCAAGAAACAAGCATATATAAATACATATGCCCATAGTAATATATCAAGTAAAATTCCATCAGTGTATTTGTCTAGAATTGTTGGAACATTATCTGGAAATATATTTCCTAATTCTTTAAGCGGAACTTTTACTCTTAAAAAATACATTATTCTTAAAAATATATCTATTATCGCCAATGCATATACAAAACTTGAAAATTTTCTAAATAAGAAAATAACTAATAATAATATTAAAACAACCACTACTAAATCGATATACATATCATCAACTCCTACTACTTATTTATTTAATTTATATATTGAAATAATAATTATTTAATTTTTCATGCCCAAGTTTGGTAAACTCCCCATGGCCAGGGTATATTGTAATATCATCTGGGTATTTTTTTATTTTCTCAATAGATTTCATCATTTCTTTCATGTTTCCACCTTCTAAGTCACATCTACCTATGTTTCCTTCAAAGATAAAATCCCCTGAAAATAATTTCTTTTCTTGATAGAAATAAAATGAAATTGAATCAGGTGTATGTCCAGGATTAAAAATTACATTAAAAGAAAATGGCCCTATTTTATAGTTGTCTTCTTCTGTTGTTAATTTTTCATAAACGGGGCACTTATATTTTTTAACACATTCTTCTAAAGCACCGATATGGTCAAAATGTCTATGGGTTATCAATATTCCCATAACTTCTCCAGAATTATCTATATACGAATCAATTTTATTAAATTCACTTCCAGGATCTATTACAAGATATTTATTATTTTCACTTAATATATAACAGTTCTCTCTTAACTCTCCATTTTGTACTATTTTCATTTCCATAATCTCCCTCAACTATAGAAATTATAATACAGTTAACATAATTATACAATCGGTAAAGTGTAAATTTACACAATAATTATTAAATTTGACGTAAATAAAGATACTCTTTCGAGTATCTAAAAATTATTTACAGCTCCATTTTTCTTCTTCATCAGATTCAATTTGTTTAATGAAGTCTTCTTTAGTCATTCCAATGATATTAGCTGAATCATCATCTGAACTCATTTTTTCAAATTCAGCAAAATTATCAATTATTATTTTATTACCCTCTTTTTTAATATCAATTTTTGGAACTTCTTCTTCTCCACCATAAGATTTAGCCATATCTAAAATACCTTGGTACATTGAATAGAATTGTTCAGCATCGTCAGCATTTTCAAATGTCATAGAAGCTGAAACGTCTTTTACTTTATTGTCTCCATCAAGACTAGCAACTATTTCTGAGCTAAACTTATGTCCTGATTCTTCAAATTCTGATGAACAAGTAACTTTGTTCCCTGATCCACACCCAGTAAGTAACAATAATCCGCACATACCTGTTATGGCACCTAAATACATTTTTTTCATTTTTACCTCCATATCTTTAATTTAATTATATATTATCATATAATAAATGTCAAAGATTAATCACTTATTTTATTATTTATAGAATATTTACAACCACAATAGTCTTGTCTATATAGATTATATTCATGAGATAGTTCAATACTTCTTTTGTAACCATTTTTCTTTTTAAAATCAGAATATAAATATTTAACATTATATAATTCCTCGAGTTCGTGCCCTATTTCATTTAATACTTTAGAATTTTTGTACGGACTTATTGTAAGGGTTGTTGTAAAATAATCAAAATTGTTTTCTTTTGCATACTTTGCCGTTTCTTCAAGTCTAAGTCGGTAGCATTTAAAACATCTTGCACCACCTTCTTTTTCCTCTTCTAATCCTTTAATTATTTCTTCATATTTTTGATTATCATATTCTCCTTTAATAACATTTATATTTTGATTAAAAGGATATTCTTTAACAAAGCGTTGCTCTTCTTTAAGTCTTTTATTATATTCATCAATCGATGAGATATTTGGATTATAGTATAAAACTGTTATTTCAAAATAATTTGTTAAATACTCTAAAACATAGCTTGAACAAGGAGCACAGCAAACATGAAGTAAAAGTTTAGGCTTCTCTTTTTTTTCAATTAACTCTTTTAAAGTGTTATCTAACACAACTTGATAGTTCATAAAATCACCAAAGTTATTGTACAAATTATATTTTTATTTGTCAAAGTATAATATTAAAAGAAAAAAAGAATCTAGATATTTTTCTAAATTCTTTATGTTATTTAATCTTTTTTTATAAAATTTAACTTTAGTGCTCTATTATTTTCTTGAGTTCCTATATTATTATAGTTTTGGGATAATACAGCACTTTTTATTTCTTTTCCATCTGATAAAGTATCCATAAGTTTTAATGGTTTAACTTTGATATTTGAATAATTATTTAATGGATTATTATTTGTATTAGTTGGAGTTTCTATTTCTTTATTTTCTTGTTTATTTTTATTTTGAAGCTTTTCTTTTATTTTTTTAAATTTGTCTAACAAGCTTAAATTATTATTTGTTGTTTGATTTAATTTATTATTTTTTACTACATTTGATCTAAATGGAATCATATCATGTAATTCTCTTTTTTTCATTTCTAATTCTTTGAACTCACCTTTTGAAAGTGAAATTCCAATTGATTGCTGGCATCCTGCTTTGTAAGAGTCTATAACTAATTTTTCTTTTATTTCATCAATTTTTTCTTTTGAAAGTTCATTATTTTCAGCTACTAATAACGTTTTTGGCTTATTGATAAAATATATATGTTCTAAACATAAAGGTACCATTAAAACTAAATAATCGTTTTGTGATAATAAAGCATCTTTAGCGTTTACATTCATTTTATTTTTTCTTTCTTTTGCTGTATTTATTATGGAATCTTTAAGTGTCGTTAAGCTCATTCTACTATTTGAAACTAACCTAGAGTCAAATGTTACTCCTAAGTTTTGTTTACTTTCTAAGTTAATTGCTTCAACATCTACTTTTAAATTTATATCATTAACTGATTTTGATAAATCATTTTTATCTAATTCTCTTTTCATAATATTAGAAGAAACTATTTCATCACTTACTTTTTCAATCATATTATTATACATTTCATCCATATTAACACTATCATCTAATATGGTTCTTCTTTCATCACGATAATATTTAATTATCTTATTTGAAGGGCTATTAATTCTTTGTGATGATTCTACTATCTTCTTTTCAATTTCTTCATTTTTTTGTTGAACTTCTTCAATTTTAGATTTTAATGAAGATGAATCCGTTTCATTAATTGATAATAGTCCAATTGCTTTTAAATCATCTGTACAAGCATATCGTTCAATTACTCCAAACATATTACTATCATCGATAATTCCATCTACTCTTTTTTCCATTCTATTAGTTTTAAGTGGTCCGCTTAATATAACTTTTAATCCTACAGTTTCAAGCTTGTTATGATTTTCTTTTTCAATTTCTTCACTCCATAGATTTATTTTTTGAGAATTCATCAATGCTTTTTCTACTTTTTCTTTTAATTCTTCTCTTTCAAATTGTGAATAATTCAATAATGTATTTTCTTTCTTTTCAAGACTTTTTATATGCCTATCAGTTGCAATATCTATTATTGTATCTCTATTACCGCCCAATTTGATATCAGAGCTATCAAATGAGATATCAGAAGAAAGGGTTACCATTCCAGGAGAGCCTGATTTTGCAATTGCTAGTGCTTTATCTTCGTCTGACATATCTACTAGCAAAATATTATGCTTAACGTTATTTACTTTTAGTTTCTCATCCAAAAGATTTATTTCATCATCATTTGATACTACAACAAGAACTGGTTGTTTTGTTTCACTATTAATTGAGTCATTAATTGATTTTATTATTAATTCTACTTTCTCATCTTTATTTGAAGTAAAATTGATTTTTCCATTAACCAACATATTAGGTTCTTTATCTAAAGTCTTACGTTCACTAAAATAACCATAATATGATTGTTTAGGTATTTCTATCGTCTTTTTATTATATACTTCATCGAAAACTTTTTTTAGTGATGTTGTAGTTATCCCTGAATATAATTTATATCTATCATAAAAATCTTTTTGAGTTATTGTTGTTAAATAATTATCTTCTTCTATTTCATTTTCTATAGTATATCCTTCATCTTTTTTGGTTATTAAATTATTTGTAATGGTATTGTTAAGTATTTGATATAGAGAAGACATTTTAATAGGATCCATTTTCAAATATTCATAATAATCATTTATAAAATCATTATAATTATTATCATTTAATACTTTGTTAGCACCCATCATAGTTAGTGATATTCTTCCATTAGGAAGTACATTATAATCACTATTTAAAAGATAATTCTTATCATTTTTTATTTGTTCTTGATATTTAATTGTTAAAGAATTAATCTCTATTGTAAAATAACAATATTTCAAAAAATCTTCATAGCATTTATCTGAAACAACAAAGTCTTTTAATTCTTCACTATAAATTATACTATTGTTTTTTCTTAAATAATCTGAATTATATTTATCATCGTCAACAATTGCATTGAACAATTCTATACCAGTATTAAAGCCATATTTTTCATCTTCAACTTTTAATATTTTTTGGAAAGATAAGAATTTTTTAGCAGCTTCATAATATTTTTCATTATTTGCCATTATTTTTCTCTTTCCAAATTCATTAGAGATTAATCTTGCTTCTTCATATGATAAGTTATCTTGATTAATTTTATATTCTGTTATTTTTGGTGAAACATCCTGAAATAAAATCATTTGTTCTGCACATAACGTTTTTAAACTCATATTAGGAGTGTATTTCATTATTTTAGTGTCAATTTTATATGGAGATTGCGCATTATCTATTAATACTTCATCAATTCCATCAATTATTGCAAATTCAGGAATACTATTTTTTTGTACAATATCTTCTTTATTTGTTGCTAAGCTATCACTTAAATAATCAGTTGCAAATGCATTACTTGACCCATACGTAATATCACACTCATATGATTTTTGTTTACTTTTTTTTAGCTTCCCTTCTAGTTCATTTCTCTCTGCATACCCTATTGAATCCACATTTTTTTCTTCTATTTCAGCAAATTTTGTAATGTCATCATATAAATATCCACTACTAAGACCTAGTCCATTATAAACTGGAAGAGTTTCCTGATAGTCACGTCTTGATAGATAATTACTAGAGTTAATTATGTGGATTCCATTTCCTTTTAGAGAATGTAAAAAGGCCGGAAGAATAATAGATAGATTTTTCTCATTGATATCACCTACTTCAGCGATATTTCCATCATTCATAGCAATTGCTGCCATTTTCTGAGTATCTGAAAGAATGGTATTTGGTTTTTTATAGAATGATGTTATTGCAAGTGAGGATAATGCAAAGGAAGGTGGCATTACTGAATTTATTGTATTTTCTGCATTTAAAGCACTTTTTATTAAATTTGTTTTACTTGTAAACCATGATGTTAATTTTTCTTCGTATGCATGCCTTAATTCTTGGTTACTGATGTAAGATTTATGAAATTTAAATAAAAAATGTTTTGGAATTAAATATTCATTATTATTAACACTAACTCTAAAAGTATCTCCAGATCCGTAGTTAGGAAGTTTTTTAACTTCTTCAAATACATCTTTTGTAATTTCACCTAAGATTATGTCTATATGCTTATCAAAATCATCTAATAGACCATTTTCCTGTTCGTCAATTGCATGCAATACTTTTTCCATTTCCTTTATATCATTACTATTTATTTTTTGTATTTCAGTGTCCTTAACTCTCATAACAATCACCTATTATCCATATTAATGATATCACATTCATTGTTCTTTATCAATTTTATTTTTTTCTTTTTCATAACATTTAGCGCACATTGACACATAAGTTATATTTTTTTCTCCATCAATTGCAACTTGTGTTCCTTTTGTTATAAATTTACCATTTTCATATCTTGCATTATATATTGCTTTGCTTCCACATTTGCAAATTGTTTTCATTTCTTCTATAGTATGTGCAATTTCAAGAAGTCTTGTTGATCCTTCAAATCCATTTGTTAAAAAATCAGTTCTAAGTCCATAACAAATCACAGGAATATTAAGATTAATAACTATTTGCATGCATTCATTGACTTGTTCTCTTGTTAAAAATTGAGCTTCATCAACTAAAATACAATTAACTTTCTTATATTTATTCTTTACTATTTCAAATAAATTGTCTTTCTTATCAATCAATAAATCAACTTCTTTTTCAACTCCTATTCTTGATACTATTTTAGTCTTTCCTTTAGTATCTATTGATGGCTTTACAATTATTGCTTTCATATTATTTTCTTTATAGTTATAACAAGTTTGTAGCAATAATGTTGTTTTTCCACTATTCATTGCACCATATCTAAAATATAATTTTGCCATTTTTGCCTCACTTTCTTGCTCTTGGATGTGTTTTAAAATAAACATCTTTCAATCTATCTGTACTAACATGTGTATATATTGCTGTTGCAGTTAAGCTCTCATGCCCCAAAAGTTCTTGAACGGATAATATGTCACAGCCTTCATTTAATAAATGAGTTGCGAAACTATGACGTAGCATATGTGGCGATATTTTCTTTTTGATATTCGTATTTTTTATTATTTGATCAAGAATGTATCTTATTCCTCTAGTTGTAAGTTGTTCTCCATTATTGTTTAAAAATAAGTAATCAGAATTGTTTTTGTTTAATGTTTTATAGCCATCTTCTAAGTATAAATCTAATATTTCTCTTGCGTAATCTCCAATTCTTGTGATGCGTTCTTTATTTCCTTTTCCAAGTACTTTTATCTCTTCATCATTTATGTCTTTTAGTTTTATATTAACAAGTTCACTTACACGTACTCCTGATGCATACAACACTTCTAAAATCAGCCTATTTCTTTGTCCTAAAGGAGTTGAAATATCAATTGAATTAAACATTTCTTCTAATTCATTATAATAAAAAAATCTAGGAAGTTTTTTTTCTTTTTTTGGAGTTTTTATTAAAGAAAATGGACTATTAGATAAGTAATTATTATTAATCAAATATTTATAAAAGCCTCTTAATGAACTAAGTTTTCGTGATACTGTAGATGCTTTATTATTTTTCTTGTCAAGTTCCATTAAGTAAAATCTTACATCATCATATTTAACGTCTAATATTTCAATATTTTCACTAGATAAAAAATATATAAATTCTACAAGATCTTCTTCATAGCTATTAATTGTTTCTTCTGAATAATTCTTTTGATATTTTAGATATTTCAAATATTCTTCTAAGTATTTCATTGTACCACCTTAATAATTATTTTATAACATAATAAAATTATTTAAAATAAAAAAATAACCTAAGTTATTTTTTCAAAGAGTATTTTATGTTTTTTATGTTTTTTATTTTTAAATTATTAATTGATATGTAATTAGTTATTAAGTTACATTTATCTATAATTATTCTTAATTGTCTATTGTAAAAATAGTATTCATCATCTTCTAAATTATAAATTGATTCTATTAACTCATTAATCATTCTGTTGTAAACTTTTTTTATTTTTCCAAGTTTTTCAACTTCAAGTCTATACTCGAATAATGATTTATAATTTGTATAATATTTTCCATTAATAAAGTATGCTTTAAAATTAGAGTTATTTAAAAATTCAAATTCATCATAAGATATATCTATTAAATTATTAAAGAAATTATCAAATATATTATAATCAAATAATAAATTTATAAAAGTTTTACTTTTACTGCTTAATAATATATCTTTCGCTTTATCAATATCTGAAATAGAGTTATTATTATAAATAAAGATATCTTCAGCATCAAATAAAGGAAATATTTCATTTTCTTTTGTATTATTCTTATAATCTACTAGAATATGCCCTTCTCTATTATTATTCATTTTAATAAAATTATATATTTTTTCTTTATTAGGGTAATTATTAATAAAATCTTTTTCATTTTTAAATTCACATGTGTATTTATCAACATTAAAAAGTGAATCTTTTTCTAATAAAATATTCTTTTTATCATCACCATTTTTTATTACATATTCTAAAGTTGCAAGTTCCATAAATTATTCCCCCAATCAAGATTTAAGGGTTTAAAATAACATTTTTAAGTTAAAATGTCAATATAAAACAATTGTTTGACATTGATTTTTATGTGTGATATCATCATTTTGAGGTGACATTATGGAAAAACTTACTGATAGACAAAACGAAATATTAGATACAATAAAAAAGTTTATTGCAAAAAATGGATTTCCTCCTACTGTTAGAGAAATAGGTAAAGAACTTAATTTAAGTTCTCCTGCTACAACTCATTTTCATTTATCGAAATTAGAAAGTAAAGGATATATTAAAAAAGATAAATCAAAAAATAGGACTTTAGAACTTTTAGTACCAAATGAATATATTGATAATTCAAATGATATTGCCACTATTCCTCTTATAGGAACTATTACTGCAGGAAATCCTATTGAAGCTATTGAAAGGCCTGATGAATTTTTTTCAATTCCTGTTAGTTTAATTCCTAAGAAAAGTGAAGTATTTGCATTAAGTGTTAAAGGAACATCTATGATTAATAAAGGAATTAGAGATGGAGATGTAGTATTAATAGAAAGAAAAAAAACTGCTAATAATGGCGAAATAGTAGCAGCTATGACAGATGAAAATGAAGTAACACTAAAAACGTTTTATAAAGAACAAAATCATATTAGATTACAACCTGAAAACGATTCCATGGCACCAATATTATTAAATAATGTTACAATTCTTGGAAAAGCTATAGGACTATATAGAAAAATATAATTTAAGACTGTATTCAGTCTTTTTTTATGAAAAAAAAGACTTATAAAAAGTCTTCTTTAACTTCATTATTTATTTCTTCATCTATAGGAGCATCACTATCTTCTACTAAATCAACCCCTACTCTAATTTTAGCATCTCCTACAACTTCTGCTGCAATGGTTTTTTCTACAGTATATTTTATTTTTCCGTCTATTATTTCTGCTTTATTACAATTAGGTTGTTTAATAGCTCTTATCATTATTTCATCTTGACCATCGTAGTCATCACTTTTAGTTATTGGAATTAATTCCTCATAAGTTACCTTTTGTTTGGCTACATCAGTTTTAGTATTATCTTCAGTTGAATACCAAATATTAGTATCAAATGATCCTTCTACTTTAACATTATCTCCTTCTTTTTTACCATTAAAAGTATGATTAATTATCCAACAACCTAAAATAGTAGATGGTGTGCTTTCAGTTTCTAAATAATGCTCGCTTGTAAAAGTTTTTTTCCCTTTTCCTACAACTGCTTTTGTTACAATTTCTTTAAAGCTAGACATATTATCCTCCTCTATGATAGTCTATGCAATAGTCTAGAGAAAGTTATATATTTCTAGTTTTATTCTTTATTAAAAGAATTTTCAATTATTTGTCTAATACTTTGTAATTGATAATTTATGTCTTCTTGAAGATATAAATATTCTTGATAAGAAGGATACGTCAAAAGTTCATTTCTATATTGTTCAATTATCTTATCTTCATTTGAAATATCTTCATGATTATATTCTTTTTTTACTCTTTTTTGTTCTTCTTTTTTTATTTCTTTTATCAAATCCATTATTGAGTTATTCTTTTTCATTTCTTCTTTTAAATATGAGTATCTTTTATAGTCTTCAGTATTTTTTATTAAAACAATTAACTCATCTATTTTATTTGATATCAATTCTTTATTTTTGTTCTCCATCTAAACTCCATGTTTTTGCATCTGTAACTAAGACTTTAACTATTTTTCCAATTGATTCCTTATTTCCTGTAAAATTAATTAATTTATTAGTATCAGTATATCCGCATAGCATTCCATCTTTTTCACTAAGTCCATCTACTAAAACATCTACTGTTTTTCCAATCATCTTTTTATTACTTTCAAGGAAATACTTATTTACTGTTTCATTCAATTTATAAAGTCTTTTTTCTTTTTCTTCTAACGTTGTTTTATCTTCGAGTTTTGCTGCAGGAGTTCCAACTCTAGGAGAAAAAATAAATGTATATGCATTATCAAATTTACAATAGTTAACTAACTTTAATGTTTCTTCAAAATCTTCTTCCTCTTCACTAGGAAATCCTACAATTATATCTGTTGAAATTGAAACATTTGGAATAGTCTTAAGTTTATCAAAAAGTGTGATATATTCTTCACTTGTATATCTTCTTCCCATTAGTCTTAGTACTTTAGAAGATCCTGATTGAACAGGAAGATGAATACTTGGCATTATATTGTCATATTTTTTTATTACTTCAATCATGTTATCTGTAAAATCCCATGGATGACTAGTCATAAATCTAATTCTTGGAATATTTGTTTTTGCTACATCTTCAAGCAAATTCTCCATTCGATATTCATAATCAAAATCTTTTCCATATGCATTAACGTTTTGACCTAATAAAGTTACTTCTTGGTATCCTTCTTCAACTAGTTTTTTTACCTCTTTTATTATATCTTCACTATTTCTACTTCTTTGTTTTCCTCTAGTAAAAGGTACAATACAATAAGTGCAAAACTTATCACAACCATACATAATATTTACATAAGCTTTATATCTATTTGATCTTTTAGCAGGTATTCCTTCTACTATATTACCTTCTTTGCTATAAACTTCTATAACTTGTTTTTTTGTTTTAAACGCTTCTTCAAGTATATATGGCAATCTATGTAAGTTATGAGTACCAAATACAAAGTTTACATATTTATATTTATTCATAATTTTATTTACTACTTGCTCTTCTTGAGCCATGCATCCACAAAGCCCTATAATCAAATTTTTATTTAATTCTTCCTTTTGATGTTTTAGTCTTCCAAGCATACCAAAAGCTTTATTATGAGCATTTTCACGAATACTACATGTATTTAATATAACTAGGTCAGTTTTACTTAAATCATCTGTTTCAGTAAATCCTATTTGTTCTAACATGGCTTTAATATTTTCTGTATCATGCTCGTTCATTTGGCAGCCATATGTTTTTATATAATATTTTTTATTTAAACCAATATTTGCTGCATTTTCATTAAATACATAATATTCTTTTTCTATTTTAGAACTATTTCTTTTTCTTGCTTCTTTATAGTCAGGTAATTGCATACTAATCACTTCCATTCGTTAATTATATAACATAAATCAAAAAAAAAGAAGATATTAATATCTTCTAGGCAAACAAAACATCATTAATATACTTATCCATTTTTTTAGTTTTATTATGAATAACTTCTTCTTTTATAGATTCGAAGTTTTCTTTTAAATAAGTAATTATTTTTTTAACTTTAGGAGATACTTCTTTATCTTCAAGATTATCAATCAATAATTCAATATTATTTAACTTAGAATAACTACCATAATTTCTAGTATTAATATAAGTATCATAGTATTTCTTAAATGAATGAACACCTACTTCATTAAACCTATCATCTTCTAAAACTTTAGCAGTTACATACGTATAACCATTTTTAATTGATTCATCAAGAATTGTTTCTCCGTTTTTATTTGTTATATTAGGAGTAAACTTCTTATTTTTCTTTAATTCTTTATAAACATCTATAACTTGTAGAGCTTTCATAGATAAAAGTACATGAGCAAACGTATCTCCATCATTATTTTGATGATTTATATCCCATTTTTTATTCTTTATATGTTTTATGACAACATCAAATTGTCCTTTTTTTAGTAATTTAGTTAAAATATTATTTCCATCTTCATCGACTACGTTAATATCGAAAGTCTTTCTTGATAGAATTTTATCAATTAATGATATATGCCCTTCTTTTAATAGTTCAAATATCAGCGAAGGATCTGCTTCGCAAGCATTAATAGTTTTTGTCTCATCGTAAAACATGTTATAATACACCTCTTTCACACGTGACAGTTTTATATTCTAGCAAAAAAGAAACCAAAAGTCAAATTTTCAAAGTTCTTGAATTTACTAGTTAAAACAGTCTCGTCAAATTTTTTAACCTTATTTGAAAGGGTTAAAAAATTTTACAAATAAACAAATAATCTTCCTATTCTAGATAAGAATTGTGCATATTATACCACAAAATAGGCCAAAAGTCAAAGTTTGCTTTAATAAATAGGTTTGGGATTACATACAAAAAGAAGACCTTCATGATAAATAGACAATCCTCATATAAGTAAAGAACTAATACCAAACTCTAATCTAATAAGTGTTATTTAACAACTTAAAAAGCTTTGAATTCTCAAAGCTTATTTTATTTTTTCTATTGATTTAAATACATAATGATTATCTTCTTTTTCAAAAGTTAATTTATATTGTGAAGCTTCATCTTTAAAATCACTTAAATCATCAAAACTTAATCCTCTTATTTCTTTATTTTTATCAATTGAAGAATATAAAGTACCATCTTCTATATTGATTTCTTTAATTGCATTTGAATGTGAATTAGCATCTTTTAAATTTTTATAAACTCCTGCTTTAGTGGTATTATTTTCATAACTATTATTTCTAACTACGACATACTCATATAATTCAAGTTTATCGTCAGTTTCTACTGATTTATAAAAATCATTGGCATATCTGTAATATACAAAGTCTCCACCTTCCATTGCTGAAAAATAAACATCTAATTTTTCATCATAAGTCATACTTAAAGAACTTATTGAATAAGAATCAAATGATTTAGGAACATAATTTGATTTTTTCCCAAACAATCGATTGTAATTGTTTTCAATTGTTTTTGATGTTAAATAAGAGAATTCATTATCAGCATCTAGAAAATCGCCATCTCTTTTAGCTTTCCCTTCGAAAAATTGATTGTAATCTTTATTATTATAATTAAAATCAGTCGCATAGTAAGCAAATGCTAGCCTATTTTTATATTCAGGAGATAAATCATTAGCAGTTATCTTATCACTTTTATATAATTCTTCTTGATTCGCTTCATGCATGTAATAGCTAAATGTTTTTGCTAGTATAATAGCTTCATCACTAAAATTCTCTAGGCCTTCTTCTATTTTTTCATTTTCTGATGAAGTTTTTTCTCCTTCTTTTTTAGTGTTTTCTTGGTTGTTTGATTCTTTTTTGTTTCCTTCATTATTTAGTAAACTAGATACAAAATATCCACCTACAAACATTAATAAACCAAATATAATTATTATAGCTATTAATGTTACATTATTATTCTTAGATTCTTTCTTAGATTCATTTTGAATTTCATTGTTTTCCATATTATCACTCCTATTCTTTATTCACAATTATAATTTTTTATCAATATTTTTGTCAATCAAAAAAGCCTAGAAACTTAATCCTAGGACAATAATTTACATATATATGGCGGAGACAGCGAGATTTGAACTCGCGCGACAGTTGCCCGTCCTACACCCTTAGCAGGGGC
The DNA here is from genome assembly GCA_946541575.1 of uncultured Clostridium sp. Classification (GTDB taxonomy): domain Bacteria; phylum Bacillota_I; class Bacilli_A; order RF39; family UBA660; genus RUG13868. Next base: position 41,851 of record CAMNJQ010000054.1, read on the forward strand.
GCCTCTTCAGCCTCTTGAGTATGTCTCCGTGCTTACCTTTTAATTATACATATAATAAGAAACTAAGTCAATAAATATAGTTAGTTTTTTTAGGATATAATTATATTTTTTATTATTTTACTTTAAAGTTTTAATTAAAAATTACTTAATTAATAATAAAAACAAAGAAGACTATTTACTATAGTTCTTCCTTGTATTTGTTTGCTAATATAAAATCAATCATCAATATAAATATTGATAATATTCCCAATAATAAAATATTGTTATTTACAAAATTTATATAATAACCTAAATAAGGTATTTTAAAAGAAGCTAATTTACCAACTATTTCATCAGAGCATCGTGTTTTCTTATCAGCAACATCATTAGCATCTCCTTTAGTTATGAAACACTCATTTTCAATTCCAACAACTCTGTGAGATACTATTGATTCACCTGTTTTAAAAGCTATAATATCTTTTATTTTAATTTCACTTGTTACAGTCTTATTATAATATACTATATCTCCTTTATTAAATGTTGGACTCATTGATCCAGATAGAACTATTAAAGGTTTAATATTAAATATTATAAGAACAAAAGGAACAAAATAAGCCAAGACAAATAGTATTATTAAATATGAAAGCCATCTAAATGTTTTTTTTAAAATAGTCATTGATTTATTCCCTTTCTATTATGTTTATTTGTTTTCTTTAAGCATACTGGAATAATAAATGAAGTAATGATAATAGCTAAACTTCCCAAAATAATTACAATATTTAAATTAGAGTTTTTCGAAGTGTTTGGAATAGATATTATGTTGCCGTCAGTTTTAATAAAAAAGTTTAGTTCAGTTTTAGCTATATCAGTATTTTTTATTTCATATTCATCTTTTAAAGATGTTTCAACTCTAATATTGGACTGTTCTGATTTATTATAATTACCCAAAAAAATTAAATTTTCTTCTTTGATATCTTCATTTTCAACATATAAAGATGTTTTTGCTACACCATCATATTCAAGTTTATCATTTATATAAACTTTCATATTAATATTATTAAGTAATTCTTCTTCTAAAGTATTTTGTTCTTTCATTTTAAAATTAAAATATAAACTAAATTCTTTACTACTAGAACTTTTAATCAAAATAGTATCAGTATACGTTTCTCCAGGAAGCATATCTTTATGATCCATGAAAATATTGGTACTGCTGTTATTCACATCATAATAGATAATATCGTGGTTTTCTTTTATTTCTAATGTATATGTTGCTGCAAAAACATTTGGGGAATATATTATTAAAAAAAATATTAAAATTTTAACTATAATCATATTAATCACTCCGGACAAATTCTTTCATATATATCATTACTTCCCCATAATGAATTCATTGCCATTTTACAACTTCCGCTTTGAACACTATCAACTAGTATTTCTAAAACAAAGTTACTATCTTCAAACTCAGGAATTTCATTTCTACAATTTGATATTAATTTGTTATCTATGTGTTCAGGATTGCAGACGACTTCAGAATCATAATTAAATTCAATATAATTAATTAATATATCCGATATTTCCTCTGGTTCTAAAACATTTTTAGAATATATAATCGTTCTAACATCTGAAGAAGATTCATAATCAACGATAAAATCGCTTAAATCTCCATATCCTATTTTAAAAGGACTGGTATCATAAAATTGTCTAATTCCATCTTTTACCCAATATTTAGATACTGTAAATCTATAATACTCAGAAATATCTCCAGTGTTTTTCACTTTAAAATCAAGAAAAATTCTATCATGAGGATTCATTTCTGTTGGAATATTAAGCCTATAAAGTGATTCTTCTGAATCAACTTCTATGTAAGAAGAATTAGGAACAATTCCTATTTTTCCCATTCCATATCCACCAGCTTCATTTCCACCAGCTTCATATCCCTTAAAAAGTGCAACTACATGTCCTTGTTCTATTACATTGCTATTTTTTCCAAATAAATTATATCTATTTATAATAAGTACTCCTACTAAAACAAACAATAAAAATATTATTATAATTTTTTTATTCATAATCTTTTTATGCCAAATCGTCAAGTGTTATTCCCCATGTTTCTTCCATGCCTTCTACTTGTACTGATTCCATATTAATACCTAAAATATATTTTGCATTAGCATAAGCACTTGTACTTCTACAATTGGATATCATAACTCCATTTGTTGTGGTAGGTGAGCACTCGAACTCATCACCTACATTTTCATTTAAAGTTACTTTATCAATAAATAAATTTGTTTCATCATTTGGTTTTAATACTTTATTATAGTAGTAATAATCTCCTATTTTAATCCATGAATTTAAATTTGGAAAATTTATAATAGCAAATTTTTCATTATTATCATTTACTAAGCTCAATTCTTCTGTTCCCGATAGCCATTGTTCATTTATAGATAGCCTTACAACTGCATTTATGTTTCCGTTATTCTTTACAGAAACTTCTTTTGTTACTTCTTGTCCAGGGGTCCAGTTTGTTGGGCTTTCAAATTTCTCTATTAAATCGACTCCATATGTTGAATTAACTGTAAATTCATTGTTTATAGTGAAAAAGTCAGAAAAATAGGCATATGTTCCACTAATTCCAATTAAAAATGCAACTCCAATCGCCCCTATAACAAAAATATTTTTTTTATTTTTTAGTTTTTTATTCATAATATTTCTCCTTTTAAATTAAAATTCCCAATTTATATTGTCGTTTTCAATATTTATATCATGCTTCCATAGTTTTTTTACTGCTTTAGAAGTTGGTTGAATCGCTTCATAATAGAATGTAAGCTCATAATTACCATTCAAATAACTTTCATTAGACCCTACTAGTTCATTATTTAACTTTATCGATTTTAATAACTGAACACTTTCTCTACTATTTAATAACTTTTTATAATAATACCATCCATTATGATATACCCAGTTATTTTCAAAATTTTCTGTCCACTTTTTTTCAACAACATTAGTACCATTTACTATATTACTAATCTGATTATCATTATACTTCCATATTTCTGTATACATCGCTCTTACAATTACTGGTGTTTCATCATAATTAATAATCATTACTTCTTTTTTAGTATCATTTGGCCATGTTGTATTATCAAAGTTTTCTTCAATTCCAACATTTATTTTTGCAACTTTGAATTCATTATATACAGTTTTTTTTGTTTGAAAATAAGCAAATACTTTAATTGTAGAAATTGCAAATAAAATAATGAAAACAAAGACAATTATTTTTTTCTTTTTCATACTATGCTCCGTTCAATGTATTTTTTGCATATCCAAATCCATACAAAAATCCCTCATTATTTTTTTTATTATTGAATAACACTATATATTCTTTTTGCTCATTAATATTAATATTTCCATTCTCATCAAGTCCTTCAATACCTATAAGGTTATATCCAGCCTTTTCAATTTCAATTATATTATATATTCCGTAGTCGACATTTAATTCTTTACATTCATTACTTTTTAATTCTACCCATGTTTCATAAGAAGTAGAACTATTGATATAGAAAGTGAAAATATCATTTGAGTTTGAACTATTAGAATTTTTACAAATCTTAATTATTGCTTTAGGATCCCCCACATTAAAACTTTTTTCATCCCTTATATTTCCTTCTCTTAATTTACTTCCAGTTTCTGAGTCTGCAGATATCAAAGTTACCTCATTATTAAGTAATCCAACATCTTCTTCTCTTACTTCATAATCGACATATATTTTTGTATTTTCTAATGGGCCAATTCTTTTAATACGAACTAGTTTATTACTTTCAATTGTGTAATTATCATTTTCTAATATAGTAATATTATCTAACTTTTCTTCTACTAAAATATTATTTATTACAAAATTTTCGTTATTTGTTACTGTAATAGCAAAATGTACAATATCTCCTTTTTTAAAGTTTGTTATACCATTTAGTATCTCTATTGCAATTGATGGTTGGAATCCTGTAAATTCTATTATTTCTTCTCCGTTTAATTTATTCTTTTTATTTCCATTACGAATTAAAAAATTATTTTTTATTGAACTATATTTGATAGTTATCTTTTTATTACTAGTATTATCAATACTAAAGCTTGTACTTTCATTATCAATACCACTTAGTTCATCTACTTCATAATTTAATGTAGGAATCAATTCAATATCGTATTCTCCTAAATCTAAACTAAGCTGTTTGCATTCCTTATTTTTTATTTCTAGCCATGTATCATAATCTTCATTATAGAGTCTATATAAGAAAACATCTTCTTTTTCATTGTCACTTGTCGCACATAATTCAAAATTATTTTGTCTTTCAGCATGTACAGGGATAGTATAATTTAATAAAAAAAGAAAACTAATTGCAAAAAGAATGTAAAACTTTCCTTTTCTCATATCATTCCTCCCTACTCTATAAATTGATTATATCATAATGGTTAAAAAAATCACCTTATTACTCGTAAAGTTTACACTATACTCATGTAAACTATTTTAAATAAATTCTAGTATTTTATTTTATTTCATAGATTTACTATAACTATCTCCTGTGATACAATATTAAGTCAATTAGGAGGGTTAAATATAATGGATAAAGCTACACAAAGAAAAGTTGTTGATGATGTTTTAAAAGAAATGAATGAAATTGATAAAATTGCTAGAAAAGAATGGAATGCTTCCTGGGAAGAGTTTTGCTCTGGAGCATATAGTAAAGCACTTTCTGAATATGATATGTCTTCTGATTTTATAAAGATTCTGGAAGAAAATAATGATAATGCATATGATTTAACTGGTTTGTTAAAAAAAGGAAATAAAGTTAATGTTCCATTAAAAAAAGCTAATATAAAATTAGGAAAAAATACATATGAATGTGGATTTGAAAAAGTTGAATGGAAAAATATGAAAACAAATAAGGCAGTTAGATTTTTTTCATTTGACAATAATGGAAACATTGGACTTATAAAAAAAAGTGATAAAAATACATATGGTATTGATTGCAATATCACTAACAATGACTTTGCAATTATTATGAACAATAAAAATCATATTTTAGTTGAAAACAACAATGATATGTTATACAAAAAATATAATGATTTAGAGATTATAAAAAACTACGAGGATGGTACTAAAACTGTAAAGATAGTTAAAGTTCCTACACAATTTGAAGCTCGTTTTGATTCAGATGACAATTTAGAATATGCATTTCTAAAAATAAATAAATATAAGTCTAATGGTAAAGTAAATGGAACTTATAGAATAGATGCAAGTTGGAATAAAGGTATTCGTGCCAACTATTACTCAAGAAAAGGTAATAAAATTGATTTAAGTGAAGATCAAGAAAAACTAGAAGAATTCAGTAATTTAATTGTTCCTATAATAACTAGTAATAATGAAGAAAATAAATATATATCTTCATTTATTAAAGCAACTGGTAAAATGATTAATGGTGAAATTGATCAGAATGAACTATTCTATGAAAATCAATATTTTAATTTAGATTTTATTACTGAGATTGAAAATAGAATTGATGATGAATTAAAAGTTATTAAAAATGAAATCCCATCAAAAACTATTATTGATAAATTATACTTTACAATTAATTCTAAAAATGCAAATAATTTTTATGATGAATATAAGCCAAGAACGTTAAAGAAAAAAGCAAAAAAGCAATCACACACTAGATAGTGATTGCTTTTTTTATTTGTTCATAGTTTTTAAAAAATATATTAAATATTTGAATATCATCATAATTAGGAGAAATAAAATTTAGAGCATCTTCGAAACTAATTTCATAAAGTTTATCATTTAATGTATATATCTTATTCCAATACTCATAATTATCTTCTATTAAGCTAGTCAAATAATATCCAAAAATTATCCCTATTGAATATTTTAAATTCAATGGTATTTTTAAATTTGATCCCCAAGAAGTAATGTTATTAATAACATTTTCTACTTCATCAAGTACAATTAATCCAAATGCATTATCTTTATTATTTGAAACAAAATTATCTATTGTTTTTTTATCAATCTTTCCATAAATACGATATAAATCAATAAGCACTAATTCAACTTTTATTTTTTTTATACTATCTATTGCATCATTTATATAATCAATTTCTATTTTTTTTGCATCTTCAATTAATAATTTATTTTCAAGCCTTTTTTTAAAATCCAATTCTGCTGCTATTGAAATTGCTTCTCCAAATAATTCTCTAGCAAGTGTGTTTTCCATATGATACTTATTAATTGGTTTTAAATTAAAATGGTGGAACAATTCATGAATTAAGTTTAATGCATCTGATATATTTTTGTTATTTCCAATTATTATTTCCCCAGTGTATGAATCACATCCAGCATTATCTAATGAATAATTTGCTATATGTATTTCATTATTATCAAGCATTCTTTGTGTTTCATCATAATAAATCGGATGATAGTCTTTTAAATAAGAAAGAGCTAAATCAGTTCCATTTTCCTCTTTTATTTCATAATTTGTTTCAGGAATTAGTGTGCAATTTTTATAAATCATATCAAATAGTGGTAATAATTTTTTACAAATATCTATAATTTCTATAATGGACTTGTTATTTATTTCTTTTTTGATGATTTGGTTTAATTCATCATAGTTTAAATCAAGCATAAATATACTCCTAATTTATCTACTGCTTTTGATATTTTGTAACTCAAATCTATACTTTTGTTTTATATCTGGATATTTTTCATGATCAACTTCACTTAAAAACATATCAAGTGGCCTAATCCATACACTATTATCACCATATAATCCTCTATAAATAACACATTTTTCATTAGTTTCAGAATAAGTCCCAATATCTTCAACTATATAATAATCTCCTTTAAAATGTTTATAAACTCCTTTAACTTTTACTCTCCTCATATTTCCTCCAATAGTTATCTAATAACATTATACTACAAATATTCTTCATTTTAATCAATGTCATTTATTTCTAAATTTCATAAATTACTATAGGTGAATTATGAATAAGAAAAATTTCTATTGTGAAAAATATGGGGCTTCTTCAAAAGTATTAATTATTCTTCCTGGATGGGGTGATAATAGAAAAACATTTGATTACTATATTAATGTTTTAGAAAAATACTTTACTATTTATATTTTTGATTATCCAGGATTTGGTAATAGTTCTTTTCCAAATAAGGACTTAATAATCGATGATTATGCATATTATATTTATAAATTTATTAAGAATAATAAAATTAATAATCCCTATTTATTGTGTCATTCTTTTGGCTGTAGAATATCTATATTATTAATTGCTAAATATAGAGTACTAGTAGATAGATTAATAATAATTGGTGGAGCTGGTATTAGAAGAAAAAGTATAAAAAAGAAATTATGCTCTCTTAAATATAAGCTTTTAAAAAGAGTTGGTAAATTACTTCGTCAATCTAAAAGAAATAAGTATTATGAGAAATTATTCAACAAATATGCATCAAATGATTATAAAAACTTAAGCGAAAATATGAAAAAGACTTTTAAAAATATAGTTAATAAAGATTTAAGGAAATACTTGAAATATATATATTGCCCTACTTTACTTATATGGGGTGAAAATGATAGATCTACTCCATTAAAAGATGGAATTCTTATGAATAAAAGAATTAATAATTCAGGTATTGTTATTATTAAAGGAGGAACACACTTCGTTTATTTAGAGTATCCTTATTATGTTTTAAGTATAATATTAGAATTTTTTAAAAAATAAAAAGAACTATTTCTAGTTCTATTTTACATAATGGTGGGGCGTTAGGGATTCGAACCCTAGACCCACTGATTAAGAGTCAGTTGCTCTACCAACTGAGCTAACGCCCCATGCAAATAAATGTTTGCTATTTAGTTATAACATATTTTTTAAGAAAAGAAAAGAAAAAAGTATAAAATTATACTTATTTTTTATTTTATTAGCAAATAAACTAGTATTATTATTCCTAAAACTACTCTATAATACATAAAAATTTTAAAATCATTTCTTTTTAAGTATGATATTAATAGTTTAATACATAACAATCCTACTATGAAAGATATTAATATTCCAGTTAATAATATTTGTATGTTTTTAATTAAGACATTATAGTCTACTTTCAATAATTGTACTAAAACTGCTCCTAGTATTATTGGTAATGATAAAAAAAACGAGAATTTTGCAGAACTTTCTCTATCTATATTTTGCCTTCTTGCCGCTGTGATTGTTGTACCACTTCTAGAAAATCCAGGAATTAGAGCAAATATTTGGCTTATTCCTATTTTTAAAGCATCTATCTTAGTTATTTCATATATATCTTTTTTTTCATCACTATTTTTATCTACATAATTTATTATTAATCCCATTATAATAAGTGCAAGTGCTATAATATAGTATTTATTTCTTATATAATTATCAATATAATCTTCAAGCAAAAAGCCTATTATAGCAGCTGGTAATGTCGCAATAATAATATTCAGAAATAAGTTTTTATCTTTACTTTTTTCTTTTTTTAAACTACTTTTAAAAATATTTATAAAGTCTTTATAATATATTGTAATTATTGCTAATAATGTACCAAAATGAAGAGAAATGTCAAAAGTCAACGAAATGTCTTTACTAATAACATTGTTCCCTATTCCAAAAATATCTCTAAATATAATTAAATGAGCAGATGATGATATAGGCAAGAATTCTGCAATTCCTTGAATTATTGCTAATATAATAATGTAAAACAAAAAAATCACCTACATTATTTTATACTAGGTGATTAAATATTATTACTTATTTAAAAAACTTTTACTTAGTTTTTTTATTTCTTGTTCTTGTCTTTCTTTTCTTTTATAATACAATTTTAAATTTGATTTAGTATTCTTTTCTACTTTTTTGTACTCTTTTAAATCAACTTTTTTGTCAACTAAACCTATATGTTGCATTATATTACTTGCATTCATTATTGATTCAGTATCTTGTAAAAAATCTCTATCAACTTTTGATCTATTATTCCTTAACATATAATTAGCAAAGTATAAATATGATACTTCATTACATAAATTTAACATAGGATGCTTTTCTATATAGTCTCTCATCAATTTATAAAACTCTTCTTCAGTTTTTGAACTTTTTAAAGCATAATTTGTGTAGTATGTAAAATCATCTATAGAAGATTCTCCTTTATTCTCATATCTTTTAGCAGCATTGTAAATATCACATACTATATCAGAATATTCTGGAATATGTTTTCCGTTTAAGCTTCCTATGCTATCTAAGAAAACAACTCTTGATTGATATACGTCTTCTGAATTACCATTTTCACTTATATGAAATCTTTTCTTTGTAATATTAATTCCATTCATTATAATTTCAGCATTAGATAATATTGTTTCACTTTGAAACTTAGAAGTTCCATCTTTGATTATATCAACAATTTTGTTATATTCATTACCTGCTCTAATTTGATATATTTGATGAGTTCCAAAATAATTTGCATACTTATTCATAAAACTTTCAAAGTCAACATATGTAGATGAATATTTCTCTTTTAATTCATCTGTTGACAATTTATTAATATCATTTATTATTTCTAATTCTTCTGTTATTTTTTTTATTTCCATCTTTACTCTCTCCTAATCTACTAAAAATATCATGATAATTATCTACTAAAATAAATTCTATTTTTTCTAAAACATTTTGTGGTATTTCTTTTAAATCCTTTTCATTTTCTCTTGGAATAAATATTTTATTCACCATTGCTCGATAAGCTCCAATTACTTTCTCTTTTAGACCACCAATTGGAAGTACTCTTCCTGTTAATGTTATTTCACCAGTCATTCCAATTTTTGATGAAACGCTTTTGTTTGTAAATAAGCTTATAAGTGCTGTTGTTAAAGCAACACCTGCCGAAGGTCCTTCTTTTTGAATTGCGCCTTCTGGTATGTGAATATGAATTGTTTTGTCTTCTAGTTCTTTTAAATCAATGCCAAATAATTGGCTATTTGATTTGATATAATCAAGAGATATTTTTGCTGATTCTTGCATTACTTCACCTAATGAGCCAGTAAGAATTAAATCTTCTTTTCCTTTAAACATTGTAGCTTCTATTGGAAGAATATCTCCACCATATATTGTATATGCAAGACCATTTACTATTCCAACTCTATCTTCCTCTTGATTATCATTATATAAATACTTTTTAATTCCTAAATATTCCTCTAAATCATCTGGTGATAATTCATATTTTTTCTTTTCTTTGTCTACAATAATCTTTTTTACTATTTTTCTTAATATTGTAGCTATTAATCTATCTAGTTCTCTTACACCAGATTCTTTAGTGTAGTTCCTAATAAGTGTTAATATTGTTTCATCTTTAAATGTAACTTCATTATTTTTCAGTCCATGTTCTTGTAGTTGATCCTTTATTAAGTGTCTCTTTGCAATATCTAATTTTTCAAATTCTGTATACGACGACAATTCAATTATTTCAAGTCTATCTTTTAATTCTTCTGGAATTTGTGAAAGGTAATTTGCTGTTGCAATAAACATTACGCTTGATAAATCAAATTCTTCTTCAATATAATGATCTGTAAAATATTTATTTTGTTCTTTATCAAGTACTTCTAAAAGACTAGATGCTGGATCTCCTTTTATATCTTTTGTCATTTTATCTATTTCATCAATTATGAATACAGGATTCTTAGTTCCAGCTTTTTTCATTCCTTGAATTATTAATCCAGGTGCTGCACCAATATATGCTCTTCTATGTCCAATAATTTCAGCTTCATCATTAATTCCACCAACAGATATTTTTGTTACTTTTCTATTTAAGCTTTTTGCAATATTCTTTGCAAATGTTGTTTTACCAACTCCTGGTGGTCCCACCAAACAAATAATTGGACTTCTAGAATTATTTGTATTTTGTTTTACTGCTAGATACTCAATAACTCTATCTTTTACATTATCTAATCCATAATGTGTTCCATCAAGTATTTCACGTACCTTTTTTAGATCTTTTCGATCTTCAGTAGTTTTTGTCCATGGTAGTGCTAAAAGCCAATCTATATAGTTTCTAATCATACCTGTTTCTGGTGAAATTGAATTAGACATTTCATATTTATTTAATTCAAGTAAAAGTTTATCTTTTACTTTTTTAGGACATTCCAAAGAATTAATTTTCTCTCTAAGCATTTCCCCTTCGCTTTGACTTTCTTCACCTAATTCTTTTTTAATCACTTTAATTTTTTCTCTTAAAACAAACTCTTTTTGGCTTTCTTCAAGACTAGAGGCTACTTTTGCTTCTATATCCTGTTCTAATCGTAATATTTCTATATCACTATTAATATCATCAAGAATCATTTTTACTCTTAATGTTGAATTATTTTCTTTTAAATATTCTTGTTTTCTTTCATAATTAATTGGAAGGTATAACACGACAACATCTGTAAGTTTATCGATATCATTTATTCCTTCAACTTGCGATAAAATTGTGTTAGACATATATGGTACATCTTTTACATATACATCAATATGTTTATTTAAAGCTCTTACATATGCCATTTCTTCTTTAGGGGATAATTCTTCTTTTGGTAATATACTAAATAAAGCTTCATATATTCCTTCATCTTTTGAGTAAGCATATATTTTTACACGTGATTCTCCTAAAATTATAATTCTTGTTTTACCATTAGGCATATCAAGTTTCATTTTTATTTTTCCAACAATACCATAATTAGGTAATTCGTCTATTTCTGGACTTGTTTCTAAACTATCTTTTGGATTTACTAAAAGTATTCTGTTATCATAACTATTTTCTGCAAGAGCAATAATTTTTTTGTCTTCAACAGAATCAAATTCTATTCTTATTTCGTTATAAGGAAATAGCACCATATTCTTAAGTAGCAGTACTGGAAGATTACTTTTCATATTGGCGCCTCCTTTAAAAATATGAATTTTATTATAATCATCGTATTTTAAAAATGCAATAAAAAAGACACCTTTTTACAGGTACTTTTTTTTGTCATTTCTTTATGCCCTTTATAATCAAGTTTTTGTATTTTTTAAATTATTTTTTTTATTAGTTTTGTTTACATTTTTTGACTAACATCAAATACTCACAATACTATTTTTTATAAAGAAATTATTAGTCTTCAATCATAATTATCTTACTATTAATTCCATTAAGTTCAATTATGTTTTGGGCATCCTCTTTATCATTTGCATCTATGAATTTATTTTTAATTCCTTTAACCATCGTTTTATATTCAGTATCTTTTGGTAACTTTACTCTTGCAGTAGAATTTATAGTGTTTATTTCTAATCTACCATCAAATTTATCATAATTTGCTTCTATATCACATTTTGAAGCATTTAGAATTATATTACCTTTAGAATTATTAACATTTAAATATTTAATACTTCCATCAAATTCTAGCTTTACTATGTCAATACTATTAATATTTAATGATCTAATCTTAGACTTTAATTCAATTTCATCTATATATTTTTCTGGAATATATATTTTTATTTTTGATTTTTTTAACTTATTATTTATTTTAATATCTAATCTATTATAATGATTATCAATTTTTATTTTAATTAGTTCATTTATTCTTTCTTCTATAGACAATGCTTCTATTTTAACTTTTTCATCAGTATTTGAGATTAATTCAATTTCTTCAGTACTATTTATTTCAATGTCAAAATGCTTTGTATGATCAATTTCAAATTCTTCTACAAAAGAATTTTCATTATCTATTTGAATTTCTTTTTCTTCTTTAATTAATTCATCAATAGTTATATTAAACATAATACTTATTTGTTTTAAATTATTAATATCTGGTATTCCTTCTCCACTTTCCCATTTTGTAATTGCTTGTCTTGATACATTTAGTTTCTCTGCAAGTTCTTCTTGTGTTAATTCTTTTTCTTTCCTTAACATTTTCAATTTTTCATTTAATAACATTTTCTCACTCCTTGCAAATCATTTTACTTATTTTTCATTAACAAACAAGCAATATTATTTTACAATTTGATTTTTTTGTGCTACTTTTCGTAGCATTATATTTCTTCTATCTTCATAAAATTAGTTTGTTTAATTGCTTTATTATGATGTATTCCACCAGTAATTATTATTATATCTTTTTCTTGTAATCCAAATACTTTACTTGCAACTTCTCTTGCATTATTAACTGTATCATCCATGTCATCATCTTTTACTTTACTTGTTACAATTGGAAAAACGCCATAACTTAGAAGTAGTTTTCTTGCGATTTTTTCATTTGGGCATAATGCTAATATAGGTGATTTTGGTCTTAAATTACTAATAACCATTGCACTATGGCCACCATTTGTTGGAACTACAATTGTTTTAACTTTTAAGCTATCAGCTGAAGATAAAACAGAGCTTGCTAAAGTTTCAGTTATATCTTTATTAGTAAAATGATTAAAATGAGTTGAATATACTTCATTCTTCTCAGCTTCTTCGCATATTTTAGCCATATATTTAACTGCTTCTATTGGATGTTTTCCAACAGTAGACTCACCACTTAACATAACTGCATCAGCACCATCTAAAACAGCATTAGAAATATCTGTTACCTCAGCACGTGTTGGTCTACTTGATTCATACATAGATGCTAACATCTCTGTTGCAACTATTACGTATCTTTCTTTATTTCTACATCTTACAATCATATCTTTTTGAATTATAGGAAGCTTTTCTAGTGGTACTTCTACTCCTAAATCACCTCTTGCTACCATAATTCCATCACTTTCGTCAATTATTTCATCTAAATTTTGAACTCCTGTTGCGCTTTCAACTTTAGATATAATTTGCATATCTTCTCTATTATATTTTTTTAATAATTCTTTTACTTCTATGATATTTTCTCTTGATTCAACAAAAGAAAGTGCAAGAAAATCTCCTTCATTAAGACAAGCATATTCAATATCTTTTCTATCTTCTTCACTCATAAATGGAATATCGAGTTTTACACCAGGAACTGCAATTCCTTTTTTTGATTTTAGTATTCCACCTTCTTTTACTATGCAAGTTACTCCATCTTCTTCTTTTGATACAACTTCTAATCTCATCAATGCATCTTCTAATAAAATAGTGTTTCCAACATTAATTCTATCAATTACTTCTGGATGATTAACAGAGAAATAATTATTTTGTCCAATTACTCTATTTTTAATTATTCTTACTGGATTTCCTTTAATAAGATTTATTCCTTCAGGAACTATGTCACCACATCTAAAGTCAGGGCCCTTTGTATCATATAAAATACCAATATGCATTCCAGTTCTTAATCTTGTTTCTTTAACTGCATTAAGAATATCAGTATATTCTTCATAATTACCATGTGAAAAATTAATTCTTGCAACATTCATTCCATTTTTGACCATCTCGCTCATTACTTCTACAGATTGACTAGCTGGTCCAATACTACATATTATTTTTGTTTTCTTCATCTTTACCACCTATTTTAAATTATAGTATAACAAGTTACTTTTTACAATTATTTAAAAATAAATTATTGTCTTATATGTACAATAAAAGAGATACTTACTGTATCTCTTAGCTATCCAAAAACATATGGGTTTGATGCTGAACCATCGCCATCTTTTATTGTCACTGTAGATTTTAAATATGCAGATGGATATATCCATAATGACGAAGCATTACCAGAACCCCCACTAACATACCCACTAGGAGAAATATTTAAAGGTATACCCCTAGAACCATCAGTTTCATAGAAGTGTGGAGTTAGTGTCCATGCATCATGAGATAGTGGTGTCATCCAGTCAAATTCTTTTTTACCACATGAATAATAATTATTCCCATTTGAAGTGTAACAGTTTGAATCATTTGCAGCATACAAAAATTCATAAGTTGCCATAAGTCCAATAGTTCCAGTCCATTTTGTTTGTTTTGCATTTTGATAAGCATTTATTGCATTTAAATTATATTTAGCTTCTCCAACATTCCATACACCATTTTCATCAATTAATTGTTTATCCTCTGGTTTTAAGGAATTATAATAGTCACCATTCAAAAACGTTTTTAATTCACTTGTTGGATATTTGATTGCATTTGCACCATATCCATAATCAAATTGATGTCTTCCAATTGAATTAGCATGTATGATTTTTACTTGATCATTATAAATACCAACAATTCTCCACATTTCATTATTAAACCTAACAAAATTAGAAGGATTACCACCTTTAAATATGTAATTATTATCTCCAATTGAAGTTAAT
>CAMNJQ010000055.1 GCA_946541575.1 uncultured Clostridium sp.
AAAACAAAAGATAAAAATAAATATTATAATTTATTAAACAAACATAATGACAAAAGTATTAGTTCCATATTTTTATCTATTTTAATTTCAATATGCATTTTCCTTATTTATTTAATTATATATATTAATCGAAATTCATAAACAAAAGAAGCAAAATTAATTGCTTCTTTTAAAATTCTTTTTAGTAATTCAAATAATTAATAATACACATAAAAAGTACTAGCTAACTAGTACTTATACTTCTTGATTTAAAATATTATGACTTATTTTCTTTTTACTTATTAAATATAATAATATGTTACCTATTATTAGTATTATAAGGCTTATTAAAGTAAATTGAGACAATGTGATACTTCTTTTATCAATTAAGTAATAACCTCCACCACATAATAATATGAATAAAAGTAACGAATATCCCATTGCAATAAAAGCATTATAGTTTTCTCTTAAAGAATCTGCTTCATCATCCCAAACTAATTTAGGATAAGCTGAATCAATTAATAAGCCAATAAATGAAACAAATGATATACATAATATTGTTAATATAACATATAAAACAATATTTAAAATTGGTAAATGAATTATTAGAAAGAAAGGTATACTATATATTAGTATTCCAATCAAAGAAATAATAAAAGATACTAAAAATTTCTCTCTCCATTGTAATCCATATTTCATAGGAATATATTTAATAAAGTGAAAGTTCTTTCCCTCTCTTGAAAATGCTGAAGAAGAAAGAGAATTAAAAGCAGGTATTATAATTGAAATACCAATAACTAACAAAAGCATTCTAAAATAAAAGTTTGAATTATTATTAATAATTGCATTTCTCATAAAATCAATTGTATAATCTGGCATAGCAATTTTAAATATTAAAAAAACAAATATTGGCCAAATAATATTTATAATAATACAATTTATTAAAAATGTTGGAGATCTAAAAAGTATTTTTAGATCTTTTAAAAAATAATTTACAATTGGCTTTTGAACTTTAAAATCTTTAATTTTATTGCTAGAAGACCTTTTACTTTCAGTATCCTTTCCAAAAATTCCCATCACACCATCATAATACAAATATTTAGCAACAAATAGCATAAAACAAAAATAAACTAAGCTAATAAAAATAGAAAGAATAATATAAAAAACAGATCCACTATTTAATCCTAGTGCAAAGAAATGTACTGAAGGAAATATAAACTTCATTACTTCTAAGAATGTATGGTCCCCTGCTGCAAAATCTTCAATATATTTTTCAAAATTAAATGAAGATAACTTCCACAACAAGAAAAATACTAAAAAGACAAGTATTCCTAAAAATAAGAAACCTATTTTTTTTATTGTTTTTGTACTCAAAAAGTTTTTCAATAAATTAATTGCAAAAAATATAATTATAGAGCAATACACCATCGATATCATTGGTAAAAATATTATTCCAAAAAGTGATAGTAATAAATAATGAATAGGAAGTTTAAGAGCTAAAACATATGCTAGTACAGCAAGCAATAGAAAAATAAATAATATAACATTTTCAACTAAAAAACAACTTGTAAATTTAGAAGCCACAAGAGTTTCCGGTTTAATTGGAAGTGGTAATAAGTTTTCTATATCTTCACTAAAAAATAATTCATTCAATATAACATTAAAACTAAATACAAAGGAAAATATTGAAATAATGAATAATAATGCTTCAAATCCTTTTACAGCATAATCGACATCATTTAGTTTACTCATCATATTATAGACAAAAAATGTGTAAAAGAAAAGTATAGGGACAAAAACAAATAATAATGATAATAAAACTAAAATATAGAAGAATAATCTTCCACCTTTTTTATTAAATTTATTAATTTTCAAAGATCTAATAAATAATTTGGTTAAATCAAAATATTGTGTCATTCTTGAATAACCTCCATAAATAATTCATCTAAATCTTTTTTCTTATATTTCTTTTTTAAATCATCTAAACTTCCATAATACAAAATTCTTCCCTTATCAATTATTGCTATTCTATCACATAATTTTTCAGCAATTTCTAGAACATGAGTAGAAAAGAATACTGTATTATTATTATTTGCATGCTCCCTCATCATTTCTTTTAATAAAATTGAACTTTGTGGATCAAGTCCTATCAAAGGTTCATCAAGAATCCATACTTTAGGATTATGTACTAAAGCACCCATAACCATCATTTTCTGTCTAGTTCCATGAGAATAGCCTTGCATTGGTTTATCTAATACATCTTTCAAGTTAAATTTCGTACTTAATTCCTCTATACGTTTTTTTCTTATATCTTTAGGTACATTATAAATATCAGATAACAAATGAATATACTCAATTCCAGTTAATCTTAAAAACATATCTGGACTATCTGCCATATAACCAATCATCTGCTTAGAAGCTATTGGATCTTTTACTATGTCATGACCATTAATAACTATTTTTCCTGTATCTGGTTTTAAAATACCAGTCATCATCTTTATTAAAGTAGTCTTACCAGCTCCATTTAAACCAATAAATCCTATTATTTCTCCATCAGGTAACTCTAAATTAATATCATCTAAAACTTTTTTATTTTTATCAAAAGACTTTGATAGATGTTCAATTTTTATCATTATTTTCTCCTCACTAATGTATATTCTTATCAAATAATTAATTAATATACAATCATATGAATTAACTATATCATAAGAATCGATAATAGTGAATTTTTATTAAAAAAAAGTAATTCATCTGAATTACTTTCTAATACTTAATACTTTTTCTGAACTGTTTTCTATATTCTTAGCACAATTATCCAATTCATCATTTTCAATTATATCGAACATTCTTCCAAAATTATTTCCGCATGAATTAAAAACTTTTCCATATAATTCATTTTTATCTAAGAAGTCCTTTATTATACTATCTGGTAAAATATTATTTCTAAAAGTATCACCAATATAATTTCTAAAGACCCTAGATTCATCTTCTGAGTATTCATCAAAATAATCATCTAATGAAATTCCTTTCAATACAATTGCATGAAAATCATTAACATCACCATCTTTAAGTGGATTTGAAAAAGAAATTCTATCACTTTGCAAATTACCATTATCATCAAATTGTACAGAACGGCTTATCAAGTCATTTGATATATAACCAAAATTAAGTGAAGAATAAGAACCATTCACATTAAACAAACTTTTAACAGATAATTTCAAATAAACCTTACCTTTAGCAATTTTACTATATTCGCATAATTTCCAACAATTTCCATTGTCATTAGCATCACATAAACCTCTTAAATTAATAAATTTAAAAAATTCATTTCCATTTCTAAATTCGACTCTTCTACAGTCAAAATCTATTAATTCCATATACACCCTCCTAAACAGTGGGTTATTATACCACAAAAACATATTTTTTACAATATTTTTTTTACATTATATTAAATATTAAATATAGCAATATAATAATTTTGAGTACAAATAATGTGACACTTACAACAAAAATATGACCATAATATAATATTTCACATCTTTATAAATAAAATAGTTATATTATTCATATGTAATTATTTTTACTTCAAAAAAAATCCTCCATAACTATTTATTAATTTGAAGGATTTTTAAAGTATTATTATTTAAATAATTAAAACCATTTTGATTCTAAACTTGTAAAAAATGTTTTACTTTGGTTATAACTTTTACATTATTCCTGTAAGTATTTTCTACATATATAAATTTAATTTAATGATACTTAATTTTACGTTTATTATAATTATAGGCTATCCCAATACCAGACAACAATATAAGCATTAATACTAATACATAACTAATATTTTTATTTTTTAAAGTATCTGGAATATCATATTCATTGGAATGATCTTTTATATCTTTATCTATTTCAGGATGTTCTTCCACTATTTTTTCCCATACTGCAGTATATATAACATCTTCATTTGCCGTTGGACTAATATCTTTATCCCATCCTATAAATCGATAACCTTCTCTTTCTGGAACTGCCCCAGTAAACAATGGTGTCTCATCACCTTTCGGTATATCTTCATATACATAATTAGAAAATGATTCTCCACCACATCCATCAGCATATACAATATCAACATAGTTCCCTTTTGTTTTCAATATTGTATCTACTTGTAAACTAGTTACCTTATTAGTATATACAAAATCGACATTTGCTCTTCCTGTATCTTGATCTTCTTCTCCTATCACAAACTCAATATTTTCAAAATTATCATTACTTTTTGTATCAATGTATCTTGGATCTAAAGATGTATTAAATATCATCTTTTTTGGATTTGTAGTAGAGGCATCATAATCTTTTATTGTTATCCCACTATCTACATATTTAACATTATCTGTCATCTTACCATATTCTTCAGATACCATTAAAATACCATCTCTTCTTAATGCATATAGAATTAAATCATCAGTTATTGGTTCTGTTTTATCATCATTTAATTTAATTATATTTTTATTTGCACCTAAATATAATACTTCATCTAAATAATATAAGTCTGAATTGTTTTCTTCTTTTAACGCTTTATATCTTTGAGCATAATCATAACAATATGGATTTATTAAATAACAATATAAGTTTGCATGTGTGTCTATTGGCATTACTTCATTTGTAAAATCTTTTATGCTTACTATATTTGAACTATCTATTTCATAATCTAAAAACACATTATCATTTGTTTCTATCTTTGCTATAGTTTTGTCTTCATCAACTGTATATACATATGTTGTTTCACTTCCAAATGTATCTTTATTTATTATTGTTTCAAAATTATCTGAATCAACTATTTTTATCTCAAAGTTAGATTCCGTAATTAAGTTAAATGTAACACTTTTTACATCTTCATATTTTATTTCTTTATGATCTTCAGAGTCTGCTATCAAAGTATCTCCAAACATAACAAAAGTCTTTAATCCACCATTATTTCCAAATGCTTCTCTTTTTAGCTCTTTTATATCATCTTCAAGAATAACTTTTTCAAGAAGTGGATCACTATAAAAAGTTCCTTTTGGTATTACGCCTTCATTTAAACTTGATGTTACATCAATATCCTTTAACTTTGGCATATAAGAAAATGTAAATTCTCCATCTAAAGTTATCTTATTATTCTTTATATCTAAACTAGAATGTTCATCTTTCAATGTTGTCAATCCTGATCCATTAAAGGCATGAGAACCTAAACTTAATTCTGAACCATAATATAAATCAACTTTTTCTAGATTACTTGTCCCAAAAAATGCATGACTATTTATCTTATCTAAATTTGGATCTTCATTAAATACTACTTCTTTTAAATATGTATTATGTATAAATGCTTTGGTTGGTAATTCAACAAGATTTTTAAATGTAACCTTTTCAACTTTTGTATCCCAAAACTCTGGAGTTGAAATATCTACTGTTTTTTCTTCATTAATTGTCTTTGTTGGAAGTTCAGTTACACTATCTCCAAAAATTATTTCATCAAAACTACTATGCCATAATAATTGAGAAATTGTTTGTCCACTTGTATTAGTCAAAGACAATGGATTTTCAAATGTTATAGAACTCCTATGTATATCTCCATTTGTTGGAGAATAAATAGTACTTCCAGTATGACTTTGAAATGCTGAAGGACCTATAATCATTACACTACTCGGTACAACTATATTATCATTGATTATAGAATCATAAAATGCTGATCTACCTATTGTTTTAAGATTATTAGGCAAATTATTACTAATTGTAAGATTAGCTCCTTGAAAAGCCTCTTCACCAATTGATGTAATAGAATCTGATAATACTATAGGATTAGTAATTTCTGCTTTGAAAAAAGCATCATTTCCTATTTCAGTAATAGTATTTTTTGGTAAAAGAAGTGTTTCTATTTTAGCATCTCTAAACATTAAATTGTCAATTTTCGTAATACCAGTATTTTCTATATTCAACTTTTTAGCTCTAAGCCCAGCAAAGGCACCATAATTAGTAACTGGTGGAGTTACAGCTTTTGAAGTAAATTCAATGGTATCAAACTCATTATCATAAAAATAATTAGTAAAGTTTTGACCAAAATCCTTATAATAAAGAGTATCTTCAAATTGTGCAATTCTATAAAAATCACAATCAATCTTAATATTTTTTAAAGTTTCTATACCATTAAAAGCATTATTACCAATGCTTATTATATTATCAGTCAATTCGATGTTTTCTACATCAGTAGAGTAAAATGCATACTCACCTATTGTCTTCAAATTTGGAAGTGATATTGTACTAGGAAGATTTTTAAATCCTAAAAATGCTTTGTCACCAATTTCTTCTATAGTATCCGGTAAATTTATTTTTTGATCTAATGATAGACCATAATGATAAAATGCTAAACTATCAATTTTTTTCAAATTATTAGATAGTATAATTCTTCTTATTGTAGATGATAAAAATGCTAGTGAACCAATTTCTTCAACTTGAGTATTGCTTAAATCTACTACATCTACATTAGCATACATAAACCCACCAAAATCAATCTTTTTTAATTTTCTTGGAAGTTTTAATTCTTCAATTTTTGAATAAAGAAAAGCTCTCTCACCTAGACTAGACAAATCTGCCTCCTCTATATCCAATACCTTAGCATCTAAATACATAAATAGATCACCGATTATATTAAAATCATGAACATTTCCTGTAAATTTAACCAAATCATACTTTGGAGAAGAAGTTGCATAGAAAATACTTGAAAGTGCTAATGGCCTATCACCATCTTCATAAATATTAAAGAAATCACAATCAATTATCAATTCTTTAAGGACTTCATTTCTTGCATACATCATTGCGGGAGTATGTCCAATAAATTCCAATTTATTACCAAAAGTTATTCCAGTAATACCACTATAAAGAAAAGCACCTCTACCAATATATTTTAAATTTGGTAATTTAATATTATTATTAAAAGCATCATCAAAAGCAAAAGCATTTGCGCCTAAATATTCAAGAGAATTAGGTAAATTAATATTTAAAGAAAAATCCAAATAGCTACGTGAATATATACTCGAAAATGCACTTATACCAATACCTTTCAATGTGTTAGGAAGAATAATATTCTTTGGAGCACCGATTTTATAATATTGATTTGTAATACTCCAAAAAGAAAATTGACATGCACCTAAGAATTCATATCCTTCACCCAATATCAAATTATCAATAGTTCCAAGATTATTTAAATAACCTACTTGAAGAATATTTTTATATTTTTCAACTTCTGATAGCTCTTTATTAAAAGCAGCCATTCCAATATAATAAATCCCCTCATTAAAACTTGGTAATTGATAATCTCTAGATACATCAAAAATACTAACAATAGATGCTTCCTCATTACTTTCATAAGGAGCTATTAATTCAATTGTTTTTAATGTTTCAACTTCTTTTGGATATCCATTCCAATACTCTCCAAATCCAGCTAACATAACCCATAAAGGTTTAATCCTACTTGATAAAGTATCATAGGCAATAGTTATCTTATTCAATGGGTTATTATACCATACACTAGGTTCTTCCATTACTGAAATTGATTTTGGTAAATAAAGATTAGTGATTTGATTATTTGCAAAAGCAGCAAAATCTATTTTTTGTACTTTATTTAGATTTAAATCATTTATATTACAATCAGCAAAGGCTTGTGTTTGAATATAATAAACACTATCACTTAAGTTAACTGATTCCATACTAGTATTACCAGCAAATGCCTTAAATTTTATTTCTTCTACTGCTCCAAAATTAACCTTACTTAAATTTTTACAATTTTCAAATGCTTCCGGTCCTACAAATTGTACATTATTTAAATTAACCTCTATAATATTTGAACCATAAAATGCTTTCCAAGGTATATAAGTAACACCATCAGGTATTGTTATAGATTTATTAAATCCTGTTGTTCCTGAATATACCTCTGTTCCAATATATTCTATTTTTGTATCTTTAATGTCTATATTATATGAAGTACAATCCTTAAATACTCTATTTCCAATAGATGTAACACTATTGTATTCAAATTCACTTAAAGAAGTATCTCCCTCAAATGCACTATCATTTAGTCTAACTACATTATCTAATAATTCTACACTTGATAAATTCTTACAATTCTTAAATGCTGAAACACCAATAACATATGCATTAATTTTAAGAGTAGTTATATTTGAATTTTCAAAAGATCCATCACCTAATGAATTTAAATTAGGTAACTCTATATTTGTATCTGTAAATATAGTATTATAAAATGTGCCTCCAGCTATATCTGTTACTTTATTTAAATTTGTTACGTTAATTTTTGAATCTCTAAATACATCATAGCCAATTTTTGATTTAGAAGGATTTAATATAATTTCAGTTTCTAAAGTCTTATTTAGTAAAGGAAATAAACCATTAACAATATCAATATTTGTTAAATCTATTTTACTTATAAAGGAACTAAATGCTTTAGGAGTTCCCAATTCTTTATCAACATAATTTGTAAATACATAATTTTCAACAGCAGTTATACTTGGATCATTATTAATAAAAAAAGAAGAAGTTGGAATCGTAATATCCGTTAAATCAGTTTCTGTTTCAAAAAACGAAACCTCCAAAGTCGAAGTAGATGGATCATAGCCATATTGCCAAGTAATACCATTTTCATCACTCAATAATTTATACATTATTTCAGCATAAGTCTTAGATGTACTTAAAACAACTACCAATAGTAAAAAAAGAAAAAATATTGGAATAATTAAAGATATTATTCTATTAATTTTTTTTCTATTTATAATCATAAATATCACACTCCGAATAATAAAAAACTATTTCCCTATTCTCTATCATATTATATAATAATTATAATATTATTTAATATTTATAGTCAACAATTAATAAAATGTTAAGGAAGAATTATAATGGAAAAAGAAAGAAAAATAAAACGCTATATATATTTATTATCATTTTATACAACTTTATTATATATCATATATCGTATTTTATTTACTATACCTAATGATACCTTTGTAACAGTACTTTTTGCTATTATAGTATTATTAGTAGAAACAATCGATGCTTTTTTTTATGCAATATACGTTTTTAATATTTTAGTATTTAATAAAAGTAATCCAACAACACCATTAATAAGAAATCGAAATTTTCCAGATGTAGATGTATTTATTGCAACAATCAATGAAGAAAAAGACCTATTAAAAGAAACTATTTTAGCTTGTAAAAAAATGAAATATCCTGATAAAGAAAAAGTGCATATTTATATATGTGACGATGGAAATAGAAAAGAAATTAAAAATCTTACAGAAGAATTAAATGTTAATTATATAACAAGAAATAATAATATTAATTCTAAAGCTGGTAATTATAATAATGCATTAACGAAAACTAATTCTCCATATATTGTTACTTTTGATGCTGACATGAAACCAAAGGAAAACTTTTTACTTAAAACAATTCCATTTTTAATTAAAGATAAAACAATTGGATTTGTTCAGTTACCACAATGCTTCGATGACTTGGATCTTTTTCAAACTACTTTTAAATTAAACGGAATAATTCCATACGAGCAAGATTATTTTTATCATACAATTCAAATAGCAAAAAATAAAACAAATAGTGTAATATACTGTGGAACAAATACAGTAATATCAAGAAAAGCTCTCATGAAAACAAATGGATTTGCTACTCAAACAATTACTGAAGATATCGCAACAGGAATGTTAATAGAATCAAATGGATATAAAGGATTCGCAATAAACGATGACTTAGTATATGGAATTAATGTAAAAAATACTGAATCATTACTTAAACAAAGATCCAGATGGTGTAGAGGCTGCATACAAACACTAAAAAATTACAAGATTATTAAAAATAAAAACTTAACTTTAAGACAACAATTAGATTATCTATCATGTATATATTATTGGTCATTTGGTATTAGAACAATCTTTTACCTTTTAGTACCACTCCTATTTAGTCTATTTGATATTAGTATAATTCAAACAAATATTTATTTATTTCTATTATTATTTTTTATACAATTCTTTTTAAAAAGATTTGTGGTAGATATTCTAGAAAATAATAAAATATCATCAACATGGAATAGAATATATGAAATAATTTTATCACCTATTATTTTTTACGAATCCATTAAAGAATTAATAGGATTAGGAAATCTTAAATTTGAAGTTACTCAAAAGAAAAATGATAACAAAAAAATCCCAATTAAAAGCACAATATCGTATATCATACATTTATCGCTATTTCTACTAACAACATATGGAATTATTGTTTCATTATATAAAGGATATATTTTAGGATTTAAAGATTACATAATACCATTATTTTGGTTAATAACAAATTTATTTTATTTATTAATGGCATTAATATTTGATACAACACAAAAAAAAGAAAGAATAGAAAGTCCAAAAGAAGCCAAAAAATATCACTTTTTCTCTATACCAGTGTTATTATTTAAATATCTTATTAAAGGATTTAAAACTTCTGGAATAATAACCCTAATGATTATCATTAGTGTCACTTATAGTATGGCCATAAACGTTGACAAATTAAAAGTGCCATATGTTAATCATAACCTAGTATCATATAATAAAGAATTAAATGTAAAGAATGGATTATTAGTAAATGAAAAAGATGAACTTGTACAATTAAGAGGGGTTAGTACCCATAATTTATATTGGTATAAAGATAATTATAAATATGATAATATTAAAGAATTAGTAAATACTTGGGGAATAAATGTCTTAAGAGTAGCTTTATATACTTCTGAAGAAGAAGAAGGATATATAAAAAATAAATATTTAATTAATAATGTAAAAGAACTAATCAATTACGCTATTGAATTAGATATTTATGTCATTATAGATTGGCATATATTAAATGATAATAATCCTCAAATATATAAAAAAGAAGCACTAGATTTTTTTAATGAAATATCGTTAGAATATAATAGAATTCCTAATGTTATCTATGAAATATGTAATGAACCAAATGGTGATGATGTAACATGGGATAAAGATATTAAGCCATATGCAGAAGAAGTAATTGATGTAATAAGAAAAAATTCTCCAGCTTCACTTATACTAGTTGGTACTGCAAATTGGAGTAAAGATATTGAATCAGTTAGATATAATAGAATTAATGAAAGTAATATTATGTATGTAGTTCATGCATATCCAGAAGGTGGATTAGATATTATTCATTCTGGAATTGAAAATGCAAAAAAAGAAAAAATACCTATAATTGTAACAGAATGTGCTGCAACAGATCCAACAGGAAATAGTAAATTATATAAAGATATATTTAAACAAGAAATATCTTATTTTGAAGATAGCAATATAAGTTGGATTGTATGGCAATTTTCTGACAAAGATGAAGCAAGTTCCCTTCTAATTTCAAAAGAAAAAAAGTGGAAGAAAGAACTCGAAAATAACGAAATAGATTACAATGAGATAACCAATACATACAATATAAATAATTATTTGTCAGAAGAAGGAAAATTAGTTAAAAGT
This sequence comes from uncultured Clostridium sp., assembly GCA_946541575.1. GTDB lineage: Bacteria > Bacillota_I > Bacilli_A > RF39 > UBA660 > RUG13868. The sequence continues at coordinate 11,544 of CAMNJQ010000055.1, forward strand.
CTAATATCAGAGTATAGTAATAAAACAAAAATAAAAGGACACTAAATAAAATTAGTGTTCTTTATTATTATTTATTTCTATTCTTTTAATAGAATCTATTTTGAATTCACAGTTATTAACCTTAGAATTACAATATTCACAAGTTGTACCTTTTAAATTAGCACCACAATTTGGGCACCTAAACAAATCCTTATCACCATATGATTTTAGAAATGTAATTTCAAAACTTTCTTTTATTTTTTTAGTTGGACTTCCACTAATTATTTTTCCATTCATATTTTGAACAAAATTTATATATGATACCTCAACCATTGTAAAAATCATTTGTCTTTCTTCAGAAGAAGAAACTTTATAAATAATCATTCTATTTTTTTCTATATCTTTAATTATTCTTTTTTCATCTGATTTACTATTACACTCAATACTTGAATAATACATATTAAATATTTTTTTTGAACTTAAATTATACATAGCATTATAATCTAAATTATTATAAGCATTTTCAAATTTAACAAAAATATCAAATAGAAAACTTTTTAATTTATCAATATCCCTTATATCAAAAGCACTCAATTCAAACGGTTTGACATCACAATATTTTCCGCTTTTCAAATTATTTAAATAATCTTCATTATTAATTAAAGTTGATTTAAACTTCTTATTATTCTTTCTCTTTTTTAGTGCAAAGAATATTATTGCAGGGATAGAAATAGGCCATGTCATATTGATAACAATTGCTGTCAAAATCAAAACAACTGATAAATAATCAATAAAATGTTCCACATCATCACATCCTATAAATGGATTTTATCACACTTATTTGCTAAATACAACTTTAAAAAAAAAGACAATTTAAATATTGTCTTAATTTAATTAAACTAGCTCTATGATAACCATTAAAGCGTTATCTCCACGTCTTTCGTCTAGTTTTAATATTCTTGTATATCCACCATTTCTAGTTGCATACTTTGGTGCTAATTCATCAAAAAGCTTCTTAACTACTGCACTATCATTTTCAAAGAAAGCTAATGCTTTACGTCTTGAAACTAAATCACCATTTTTTCCATAAGTAACCATTTTATCAACAAACTTACGTACTTCTTTAGCTCTTGTATCAGTAGTAACAATCTTACCATTCATGATAACATCTTTTGTCAAATTAGCAAGCATACTTCTTCTATGTTTTGTATCTACTCCTAATTTTCTATATGCCATAATAATCCTCCTTACTAATCTTCATTACGTAATACAAGTCCTAGATCACGAACTTTATCCAATACTTCTTTAAGTGATTTCTTACCTAAATTACGTATCTTCATCATGTCATTTTCACTCATATTAACTAAATCTTGTAATGTATGAATATTTGCTCTCTTTAAGCAATTATAAGCTCTTACTGAGAAATCTAAATCTTCAATAGTAGTTTCTAATGCCTTAACCTTTGGATCTTCAGTTTTTTCAATCATCATTCCTGTCATATCAGCAATGTTACTTAAATTAGTAAGAATATTGAAATGTTCAATTAATATTCTTGATGCTAATGCTATAGCCTCTTCAGGCTTCATTGAACCATTTGTCCATACATTTAATATTAATTTATCATATGTTTCATTTTGACCAACACGAGCTGGCTCAACATCATATGAAATTCTTTCAATTGGTGAGAATAATGAATCAATAGCAATAACTCCTACTTTTCTAATATCTAGAAGTTTCTTATTTTCTTCACTTCTTACATATCCTCTTCCATTAGATACTGTCATTTCCATAATTAATTTTCCATCTTTTGCAACATTTGCAATTACTAAATCTGGATTAATTATCTCTAAATCAGCATCATGTTCAATATCTCCTGCAGTTACAGGTCCTTCTTTAGTAGCATTAATTCTAACAACTTTGCTTTCATTTGAATGATTTTTAATTACTACTTGTTTTAAATTTAAAATTATTGTAGTAACATCTTCAACAACACCTTCAATTGTTTGAAATTCATGTAAAACTCCATCAATTTTAACACTACTTAATGCACTTCCAGGAAGGCTTGATAACATTACACGTCTTAAAGCATTTCCTAAAGTTGTACCGAATCCTCTTTCAAGTGGTTCGATTTCAAATTTTCCATAAAAATTACTTTCTACATAATCAGTAATTTTATAATTTGGTTTTTCAAATTCAATCATGAAACTACCTCCTTTTTCCCTTTATTACTAACCACGAGGACGTTTTGGTGGACGACATCCATTATGTGGTATTGGTGTTACATCAGTTATAGAAGTAATCTCAAGTCCTGCTGTTTGAAGTGATCTAATAGCAGTTTCTCTTCCAGGTCCTAATCCTTTAACATTTACTTCTATTTTTCTCATACCTAAATCATATGCTGTTTTACCAGCTGCTTCTGCAGCCATTCCTGCAGCAAATGGAGTTGATTTTTTACTACCTTTATAACCGATTGCTCCACTACTAGACCAAGATACTACTTGACCATCTTTATCAGTTATAGTAGTTATTGTATTATTAAATGTTGAATGAATATGTGCTACACCTTCAGGAACATTTTTCTTGACTTTCTTTTTTCTAGTTTTATAAGCCATAAACTTATCCTCCTTTAACTATTATTTCTTCTTATTAGCTATAGTCTTACCTTTTCCTTTACGAGTTCTAGCATTACTTCTAGTGCTTTGTCCTCTAACAGGTAATCCTTTTTTATGACGAGTTCCTTGATATGAATTGATTTCCATCTTAGTCTTAATGTTCATATTAACTTCACGTCTAAGATCTCCTTCAACAACATATTTAGAAATTTCATCACGTAATCTAGTTAATTCATCATTATCTAAATCTTTAACTCTTTTGCTACCATCTACTTTTGCATTAGTAACAATTGTCTTTGCTAAATTTCTTCCTATTCCATAAATATAAGTAATTGAAGTTTCAACTTGCTTATCATTAGGAATATCTACACCTTTAATACGAGCCATAAATTACTCTCCTTCCATTAACCTTGTTTTTGTTTGTGTTTTGGATTTTCACAAATAACCATTACTTTACCTTTACGTTTAATAACTTTACATTTTTCACATATTGGTTTAACAGATGCTTTAACTTTCATTTTTATCCCTCCTATGGTTTTCTATAGGTAATACGCCCACGTGTTAAGTCATAAGGTGATAGTTCTAACATTACGGTATCTCCCGGTAAAATGCGGATGTAATTCATACGGATTTTACCAGAAACGTGAGCTTCCACAACGTATCCATTCTCAAGTTGAACTTTAAATTTTCCACCTGGAATGATTTCTAGAACTTTCCCTTCTATTTCTATTGTATCTTCTTTTGCCATATCATCACTCTCCAGTCGTCAATATTTCATATCCATCATGAGTAACTAGTACAGTATGTTCGAAATGAGCAGATGGTTTCTCATCATATGTTACAACTGTCCATCCATCATCTAGCATACATACTTCTCTTGATCCTAAATTTAACATTGGTTCTACTGCAAATACCATACCTTCCTTTATAAGTGGACCACGTCCAGGTTTACCGAAATTAGGTATGTCTGGATCCTCATGTAACTCATGTCCAACTCCATGTCCACAAAGTTCACGAACAACCCCAAGATGATATTTGTTTGCAACAGTCTCTACAGCATTTGAAATATCACCAATTCTATTTCCTGGTTTTACCATTGCAAGACCAGCAAATAAAGCCTCTTTTGTTTCATCCATTAAATCAGAAACTTCTTTTGATACTTCCCCTACTTTATATGTCCAAGCAGAATCACCATGATATCCTTTATAACAAGCACAAATGTCCAAAGTGATTATATCTCCATTTTCTAATTTGCGATTGCTTGGAATTCCATGAACAACTTCATCATTAATACTAGTACACAAAGTTGCAGGAAATCCATGATAACCTTTACAAGAAGGAGTTGCACCTTTACTTCTAATGAAGTTTTCTGCTAAAGTATCTAATTCTTTAGTGGTGATTCCTTCTTTAATATAAGGTTTCAAATATTGGTGTGTCTGATAAACAATATTTCCAGCAATCCTTAATAATTCTATCTCATGACTACTTTTTATATTTATCATTCTATCACCTAGTTACTTAATAATTTTTCTGCTTGTTCCAAAGTATATACATGTCCTTTACTAGAATCTATTACATGCAATACTCCCTTTTCTTTATAGTAATCAATTAATGGAGCAGTATTTTCTAAATAAGTAGTATATCTTTTTTCAAATGATTCAAGATTATCATCACTTCTTTGAAATAATTCTCCACCACATTTATTACATTTTCCTTCAACTCTTGGTTTCAATTCCTCACTATAAATGTTATGAATTTCTCCACACTCTTTACAAGAATATCTACCAGTAATTCTTTCTACAAGCTCTTCTTTAGGAATATCAAGTACAATAACAATACCAAGATCTCTTCCTGATTTCTTTAATATATTATCATACTCACGAGCTTGTTCTAAATTTCTAGGAAATCCATCTAAGATATATCCATTATCACAAGCTGGATCCTTTAATTTTTGTTCTAAAGCTTTGTAAACTATTTCGTTAGAAACAAGTCCACCAGACTCTTGAACTTTTTGAATTTCTTTACCTAATTCATCACCTTTAGCTACTTGTTCTCTTAACAAATCACCAGTAGAAATATGAACATAATCATACTTACTTAATAAGTCTTTAGATAAAGTCCCTTTTCCTGCTCCAGGAGCAGCAATTAATATCAAATTCTTCATTATCTTCTTCTTCCACTATATCCTTTCTTATAATTTCTAGCAACCAAACTTCCCTCTAATTGTCTATAAGTTTCAAGTGCAACACCTACAACGATTAATAAGCTAGTTCCACCAATAGAAACACTTTGTGGAAGTCCAGTAAGTGCTGAAAATATAATTGGAATAGCAGCAATAACTGCTAAGAATAAAGCTCCAAATATAGTTAATCTAGATAAAACTTTTGATATATAATCTTCAGTTTCTTTACCAGGATGAACTCCTGGAATAAATCCACCATTTTCTTTTAAGTTCTTTGCAAGTTCTTCAGGTCTTAACTGAATAAATGTATAAAAATATGCAAAGAAATAAATTAATATTACAAATATTATAAAACCAACAGGTTTAGTATAAGTTAAATAATTATTAACAAAGTCAGTAAATCCTTGTTTATTAACAAATTGTGCAATTACTGCAGGAATTGTTAACAAACTTGATGCAAATATTACTGGAACAACTCCAGCTGTATTAATCTTTATTGGCATATAAGATTGATTATTACCAAATGTAGATTTATTTGCATATTGTATTGGTATACGCCTTTCAGCTTCTTGCATATAAATTACACCAATAACTATAACAAAATATATTATTACAAACAAAACAAACATCAAAATCCCAAACCATAAATCATAAGTACCTTTTGAAATAAGTTCAGTGAATACAGTTCCGAAAGTTGAAGGAAGAGTTGCAATTATACCTGCCATAATTATTAATGATATACCATTACCAATACCTTTTTGAGTTATTTGATCACCTAGCCATAGAAGGAATGCTGTACCTGCTGTTATAACAGTTGCAACATACATATAATCTAAAGTAGTTTTACCACTACCTAAGAATGCAATTGCAAATACAAATCCTTCAATAAAGGCAAATATAATACCCATATATCTAGTTATCTTATTGATTTTTTGACGACCAGTAGGCCCTTCATTTTTTAATTCACTAAAATATGGAATGATATCCATCTGTAATAATTGAATTATGATAGATGCAGTGATATATGGTGTAACTCCTAATGAAAATATTGAAAACTTTTGCATTGCTCCACCAGTAAATGAATTAAGTGTACCTAATGCTGAGTTCAATGAAACATTACGAGTTTCTGGTATTTGTACATAAGTACCTATTATGAATAACGCCAAAACACCTAACGTAAAATAAATTCTAACTCTTAAATCTTTGTTTGTAGGTGCTGATAATTGTTTCAATGCTTGAAACATATTACATCACCTCAATTTTACTTCCTGACTTTTCAATCTTTTCAACAGCAGTCTTAGAAAATTTATGTGCTTGAATAGTTAACTTCTTTTCTAAATTTCCATTTCCTAAAACTTTAATTCCATCTAATTGGTTCTTTACTAATCCAACTTCTTTTAATAAAGCTGGTGATACAACTGTACCATTTTCAAATCTATTTAAATCGCTAACATTAATTACTGCATAAGTAGTAGCAAATCTGTCATTTTTAAATCCTCTCTTTGGAAGACGTCTGAATAATGGAGTTTGTCCACCTTCAAAAACAGTTCTTACTCCACCACCACTTCTTGCATTTTGTCCTTTGTGACCTTTTCCACTTGTTTTACCTAAACCTGAACCTCTACCACGTCCAACGATTTTACGTTTCTTAGTAGCTCCGATATTTTTTTCTAATTCATTTAATTTCATTATCCTAAAATCTCCTCTACACTTTTTCCTCTTAATTCAGCGATATGTTCAGGTGTCTTAATTTGTTTTAATGCATCAAGTGTTGCATTAGCCATATTATTTTTAGTTCTAGCTCCAAGTGATTTAGATAAAATGTCACGAATTCCAGCAAGTTCAAGTACAGCTCTAACTGCACCACCTGCTATAACTCCTGTACCAGCAGCAGCAGGTCTTAATAGAACTTTAGCAGCTCCTTTAGTACCAATTACTTCATAAGCAATTGTTCTTTCATCTGTTAAAGGAACTTTAATTAAATTTTTGTTAGCATCTTGAATAGCTTTCTTTATTGCATCTGGTACTTCGTTTGCTTTTCCCATACCAAGACCAACTTGTCCATGTCTATCCCCAACAACAACTGTAGCAGAAAATCTTCTTTGTCTACCACCTTTATTAACTTTAACAACACTCTTAATTTCTACAACTTGTTCTTCTAAAGTTTTTGCTTTTGGGTCTTCTTTTTTATTTTGCATAAATTACCCTCCTTCTAGAATTCTAGACCATTTTCGCGAGCTGCATTAGCTAATGCTTCTACACGACCATGATATAGATATCCACCTCTATCAAATACTACTTTTTTAATATTTGCTTTAACTGCTAACTTAGCTATTTTTTCTCCAACTTTACTAGCAGCTTCTACATTACTTCCATTAGTTAATTTTAGATCTTTATCAAGTGATGAAGCACTAACTAAAGTTTTAGCTTCTTCATCATCAATAATTTGTGCAAAAATGTTTGAATTTGATCTAAACACATTAAGTCTTGGAACAGCACTTGTACCATGTACATCTTTTCTTACTCTTTTGTGTCTTTCAACACGCATAGTATTTCTTGATTCTTTTTTAATCATAAGTAACTTCTCCTTATCTTATATTTTAAGCAGCTTTCTTACCTTCCTTACGAATAATGTGTTCGTCTTTATAACGAATACCTTTTCCTTTATAAGGTTCAGGTTGTCTAACTTTTCTAACATTTGCTGCAAATTCTCCAACTAATTCTTTGTCAAATCCAGTAATAGTTAATTCAGTATTACTTGGACATTCAACTTTAATTCCATTTGGAATTTGCAATTCAACTGGATGACTATATCCAGCACCAATTACTATTGTATTTCCTTTTAAAGAGAAACGATAACCAACACCAACTATTTCAAGTTCTTTTTTAAATCCTTCTGTAACACCAACAATCATATTATGAATATTAGCATTTGTTGTACCATGAAGCGGTTTATACATATCATTTTCTCTTGTAACCTCTAAAGTGTTTCCTTCTACTTTAACATCAATTCCATTAGCCAAAGTAGTAGTAAGTTCACCTTTAGGTCCTGTAACTTTAACAATTCCGTTTTCATTTGTAACAGTAACACCAGCAGGTATTACTAGTTTTCTATTTCCAATACGACTCATTTCCCTAGGCCTCCTTACACTTTAGATTACCAAACATACGCTAAAACTTCTCCACCAAGATTTTGTTTTCTAGCTTCTTTATCAGTCATTATTCCTTTTGAAGTAGAAATGATTGCAATTCCAAGTCCATTTAAAACTTTAGGAACTTCATCACTTTTAACATAAACTCTTAATCCTGGTTTAGAAATGCGTTTAAGTCCAGTAATTACTCTTTCTTTTTTATTTCCGTATTTAAGTGTTAATAGTATATTCTTTTCTACATTTTCACTTACTACCTTATATTCTTTAATGAATCCTTCTTCTTTTAAAATTCTAGCAAGTTCTACTTTTAATTTTGAAGCAGGAACGGTTACTTCTTCATAACCCATTGAATTTGCATTACGGATACGTGTTAACATATCAGCAATTGTATCAGTTACTACAGCCATATTTATATCCTCCTTCCCAATTACCAGCTTGACTTCTTAACACCTGGTATTTGTCCTTTATAAGCTAATTCTCTAAAGCAAATACGGCATATTCCAAATTTACTTAAAACTGCATGAGGTCTTCCACATCTTTTGCAACGAGAGTACTCACGTACTTTAAATTTTTGCTTTCTATTAGCTTTAACAATCATACTTTTTTTTGCCATTATTTACCCTCCAATTACTTTCTAAATGGAATTCCAAGTTCACTTAATAAATCGTAAGCTTCTTCATTAGATTTAGCAGTTGTTACAAATACTATATCCATACCACGTACTTTAACAACATTATCATATTCTATTTCAGAAAATATTAATTGTTCTTTTATTCCAAGTGTATAGTTTCCACGTCCATCAAATGCTTTAGGAGAAACTCCTCTAAAGTCACGAACACGAGGAAGACCAATTGATACTAACTTATCCATAAAGTTATACATATTGTTTCCTCTTAAAGTAACTTTGCATCCGATTGATTGACCTTCTCTTACTTTAAATCCTGCAATAGACTTTCTAGCTTTTGTAACTACTGGTTTTTGTCCAGAAATAACTTCTAGATCTTTAACAGCAGCTTCAATTAGTTTAGAATTTCCAGTTGCATCTCCTACACCCATATTAATAACGATTTTTTCAAGTTTTGGAACTTCCATAATAGTAGTATAATTATGTTTTTTAATTAAGCTTGGAACGATTTCATTTACATATTTCTCTTTTAAACGGTTCATAAATCAATTCCTCCTTCCACTAATCAATCTTCTCGCCAGATTTTTTAGCGACTCTTACTTTTTTATCTTTTTCTATAGTATGACCAATTCTAGTTCTTTTCTTAGTTTTAGGATCAATTAACATAACATTAGATGCATGGATAGGTGCTTCAACTTCAAGTATTCCACCTGTTTCTTGTCCATTACCTTTTTTATGTTTCTTAACAACATTAACTCCTTCAACTATTACACGATTCTCACTTCTTAATGTCTTAGTGATTTTTCCTTCTTTTCCTTTACTAGATCCGGCAATTACTACAACTTTATCTCCAACTTTTAAGTTCATAATAACCTCCTATAGTACTTCTTTAGCTAAAGATACAATTTTCATGAAATCTTTATCACGAAGTTCTCTAGCAACAGGTCCGAAAATACGAGTTCCTACTGGACTCTTATCGTCCCTAATTATTACACATGCGTTGTCATCAAATTTAATGTAAGAACCATCATCTCTTCTTAAACCGAATGTAGTTCTAACAACAACTGCTTTAACAACTTTTCCTTTTTGAACAGTTCCATTAGGTGTGGCATTCTTAACTGTACCAACAACTATGTCACCGATATTACCAGTTTTAACTTTGCTTCCACCAAGTACACGAATAACTAAAAGTTCTCTTGCACCAGAGTTATCAGCAACTTTTAAACGACTCTCTTGTTGAATCATAAATAATCCTCCTTCACCTAATAGTTATTATAAAATAACTGCTTCCTTTACAATTTCTTTTAAGTAGAATCTCTTAGTTTTAGAAAGTGGTCTTGTTTCAACTATTCTAACTACATCTCCTACTTTAGCTTTATTAGTTTCATCATGAACTGCATATTTTTTAGAAGACTTAACACGTTTTCCATATAATGGATGTTTCTTATAAGTCTCAACTAATACAGTTATAGTTTTATTATTTACAGAACTAACAACTTTTCCAACTAATTCTCTATTATTTTTTTCCATATACACCCCTCCTACTTAGCCTTTCCTGCTTCTTCTAATTCTCTTTCACGAAGAACAGTTTTAAGTCTTGCGACTGTATGTCTTAAATCTTTAATTTTTGAAGGTTTGTCTAGGTTCCCTGTTGCTTGTTGAAAACGTAAGTTAAATAGTTCTTCCTTAGTTTCTTTTATTTTAGCGATAATTTCATCAGTGGTTAGATTTCTAATTTCATTAACCTTCATTTATATCACCACCATTTTCTTCTTTCTTAACAAACTTAGTTTTAATAGGTAATTTATGTGAAGCAAGTCTTAAAGCTTCTCTTGCAACATCTTCAGTAACTTCGCTAACTTCAAACATAATTTTTCCAGTTTTAACAACTGCTACCCATTCTTCAACATTTCCTTTACCTTTTCCTTGACGAGTACCAAGAGGTTTCTTAGTTAAAGGCATATGTGGGAAAATATTTATACGTACTTTTCCACCACGTTTCATAAAACGAGTCATAGCAACACGTGCTGCTTCAATTTGATTAGCTGTAATCCAAGCACCTTCACATGCTACTAAACCATAATCTCCATTGTGTAATTCAGTATTACCTTTTGCATGACCTTCGTAAGGTAATCTATGTACACGACGATATTTAGTTCTTGATGGTATTAACATTATTAATTACCTCCTTTAGTCTTTTTTTCTTGAAGAATTTCTCCTTTGTAAATCCATACTTTTACACCAATTTTACCAAATGTTGTATCTGCTTCAGATAAAGCATAGTCAACATCTGCTCTTAATGTATGTAGAGGAATTGTTCCTTCAGAATATCCTTCACTTCTTGCAATATCAGCACCATTAAGTCTTCCTGATACTAAAGTTTTAACTCCCTTAGCTCCAGCTTTCATAACGTTTCTAATTGCTTTCTTTTGAGCCATTCTAAATGATGCTCTGTTCTCAATTTGTGCTGCGATAGAATCAGCAACTAATTTAGCATCTAAATCTGGCTTCTTTATATCAACTATAGAAATTTGAATTTCTTCATTAACTAATTTAGAAATTTCTTTCTTTAAGTTTTCTATTTCTTCTCCACCTTTTCCAATGATAACTCCTGGACGAGATGTATGAATTATAACTTCACATCTTTTTGCATTTCTTTCAATATCAACAGTAGAAACACCAGAATCAGCTAATTTCTTATCTAAAAACTTACGAATTTTCATATCATTTTCTAGATATTTAGCAAAATCACTTTTATTAGCATACCAGTTAGCTTCCCAGTTTCTATTAATTCCAATTCTAAGTCCAATTGGACTAACCTTTTGTCCCATATTAACCTCCTTTAAAGATTATTTCTCTGCCACAACAACAACAATGTGACTAGTTCTTCTATCTTTGTGTCCAATATGACTACGAGAATCGAACATAACTCTCTTCATAACAGGACCTGCATCAACTCTAGCTTCTTTAACATAAAGTTTATTCTTATCTAAATTAAAGTTATTAACAGCATTAGCAACTGCAGAATTTAAAACTTTTAAAATGATACCGCTAGATTTCTTATTTCTGTTTTCAAGTATTGATACTGCTTCATCAGCTTTCTTACCACGAATTAAATCAACAACTAATCTTGCTTTAATTGGAGAAATTCTTACTGATTTAGCAATTGCTTTTCCTTCCATCTTTTCTTCCTCCCTAGCCATTATTTAGTATCCTTATTTTCACCATGTCCACCGAATTTACGAGTTAAAGCAAATTCTCCAAGTTTGTGTCCAACCATATCTTCTGTAACATAAACAGGAATGAATTCTTTTCCATTATGAACTGCAAATGTGTGTCCAATAAATTCAGGATAAATTGTAGAACGACGAGACCAAGTTTTAACGACTTCTTTCTTTCCGTTTTTATTTAATTCATTAACTTTATTTAATAATCTTTCAAATACATAAGGATGACCTTTTTTTAGACTTCTTGCCATTTCTTAATCCCTCCTACTTGCCATTACGACGACGAACCATTAATTTATCTGACGTCTTTTTCTTTCTAGTTTTGTAACCTAGTGCAGGTTTACCCCAAGGAGTAACTGGTCCACTACGTCCAACTGGAGCACGACCTTCTCCACCACCATGTGGGTGATCATTAGGGTTCATAACAGATCCACGAACAGTTGGTTTAATACCCATATGACGTGTTCTTCCTGCTTTTCCTAATTTAACAAGTTCATAGTCTTCATTACCAACTACACCAATAGTTGCATAACAAGTTCCAAGAACTAATCTTTGTTCACCACTTGATAAACGAATCATTACATAATTTCCTTCTCTACCAAGAATTTGAGCACTAGCACCTGCACTTCTTACAAGTTCAGCACCTTTTCCAGGCTTAAGTTCTATATTATGAATAACTGTACCAACTGGAATATTCATAAGTGGTAAAGCATTACCAACTTTAATATCAGCATTTTCTGAAGCAACTACAACATTTCCAACTTTTAAATCTTTTGGAGCAATAATATATCTTTTTTCACCATCTGCATAATTAATTAAAGCTATATTAGCACTTCTATTTGGATCGTATTCAATTGTTGCAACTTTACCTTCTATATCTCTTTTATTTCTTTTGAAATCAATTATTCTATATTTTCTTTTAACTCCACCACCGTGATGTCTAACAGTGATTTTTCCTTGGTTATTACGACCACCATTTTTTCCTAAACTTACTAATAGACTTTTCTCTGGAGTTGAAGTAGTAATTTCTTCATTAACTAGAGTACTCATCTTACGTCTAGCATTAGTAGTAGGTTTAAAATTTCTTATTGCCATAACTTACCTCCTTCTAACCTAGATCAATAGTTTGACCTTCTGCAAGTTTAACAATAGCTTTCTTATATTTATTGCTCATACCAGCATAACGTCCTACTCTTCTCTTCTTAGGTTTTACATTAATAGTAGATATACTTTCTACTTTAACTTTAAATATTTTTTCTACAGCTTCTTTGATATCAGACTTTGTTGCTCTTGGATCAACTTTAAATAAATATTTACCTTCATCTTGAGCAAGTCTAGTTCCTTTTTCTGTAATAACTGGTGCTTTAATTGTTTCTAAATACTTTGTATCCATATTACTTTAGCACCTCCTCTATACTTTTTAATGCATCTTTAGTAACTAATACTTTAGTAGCAGCAACTAAATCAAGCACATTTAATTCATTAACTTCAATTAGTAAAATATTAGGAATATTTCTAGCAGCTAAAATTAAATTTTCATCTAATTCTTTAACTATTACTAATGTATTTACTGTATCAAGTTTTAATCCGCTAAGAATAGTTTGCATTTCTTTAGTCTTTGGAGTAGAAAGTTTTAATTCTTCTACAACAACTAAATCTTCCAATTTACTAACTACAGCACTTTGTAGTGCCAATCTTCTTTCTTTACGATTTTGTTTTTTGCTGTAATCTCTAGGAGTTGGACCAAATGCAATTCCTCCACCTCTCCATTGAACAGCTCTAATAGAACCTTGACGTGCATGTCCAGTTCCTTTTTGTCTCCATGGCTTACGTCCGCCACCTCTTACCTCTGAACGAGTTTTTGTATCATGTGTTCCTTGTCTTAATGATGCACGAGCTAATATAATTGCATCATATAAAACATTTTTATTTGGTGTTATTCCAAATACTTCTTCATTTAATTTAATGTCCTCTATCTTTTCACCTTTTGTGTTTAAAAGTGCAACTTTTGTCATCTTTAAATTCCTCCTTTCATCATAATAAATCAAATTTAATTATAATGATTATTCTCCAACGTTTTCTTCTTTAGTTTCTTCTTCTACAGGTTCTTCTGAAGCAACTTCTTCTTTTACTTCTTCTTTAACAGAATCATAACTTACAAGCTCTACTGCTTCATTAACTTCATTACCTTTTTTTACAGAAGTCTTAATCATAACTAAAGATTTTTTTGGACCTGGAACATTACCTTTTACTAAGATAACATTATTTTCTAAATCAACTGATACAACTTCCAAGTTTTGAATAGTAACATTTTCACTACCCATATGACCTGGCATTTTCTTTCCTTTTAATACGTGCATTGGTAACAATGTACCTAGAGAACCTACTCCTCTATGATATTGTGAACCATGTCCCATAGGACCACGACTTTGGTTCCAACGTTTAATAACACCTTGATATCCTTTTCCCTTACTTATTCCACTAACATCAACGATTTCTCCTTCTTTGAAGATATCAGCTTTAATTTCTTGTCCTAAAGCATAATCGTTAACATTTACTCCTCTAAGTTCTTTTAAGAAGCGCTTAGGAGCAGTATTTGCTTTTTTTGCATGACCAATTTTTGCTTTGTTAGAACTTTTTTCCTTAACTGTCATTGTTCCTAATTGAACAGCATCGTAACCATCTTTTTCAGAAGTTTTAATTTGTGTTACAACATTAGGCTCAACTTCGATAACAGTAACTGGAATTAATTTTCCGTCCTTAGTAAAAACTTGAGTCATTCCTACTTTTTTACCTAAGATTCCTTTCATATTTTCCTCCTACAATCTTTTTCTAAAAGTTTAATTATTGTTTAATTTGAACGTCTACACCACTAGGTAGGTCTAAATGTGCTAAAGCAGCAACAACCTCCTTATTAGGATCCTTAACAACTATAAGTCTCTTATGTGTACGCATTTCAAATTGTTCACGAGAATCCTTATACTTATGTACAGCTCTCAAAATAGTTATTTTATCTACTTCTGTTGGAAGTGGTACAGGACCTGAAACAGTTCCTCCATTTCTCTTAATAGTTTCAACTATTTTTGTAGCAGCATTATCAAGAATTCTATGATCATATGCTTTTAATTTAATACGAATTATATTTGACATATTAAATCCTCCCTTCGCCTATATCTCGTATAGACTTGCTCCGTGTAAATAACCTGATTTTTGCCTTGCAACTTTGCCTGGCGTATCAGCAACCTCACACATCTAAGCAGCCACACGCCTAAAAGTATATCATCAATGTCTTGTAAAATCAAGCATTTTTTAACTTTAAATTAAAAAAAACAGATAATTACTCTGTTTTATCTGTTTTTATTTTACTAATTGTAAATATTCCAACGGTAGAAATAATTATTAATAATGTAGAAACAAACACATTAACATTAAATCCATCACTTGATATATAGTCAAAAACTACATCTGTATATGGAAAATCATTTATGTCAACAATTATTTTTACATCTTTATTTCCCATATTAAAAGAATAATTATTATTTCCATCATTTTTAACTTCAATATCAATTATATTTCCCTCATTATCAGTTAAATACACTCTATTTATAGAAGAAGCTTTAACACTAAATACTACTATTTCTCCCTCCATAAATTCTGTTTTACTAATAACTACTTCATCTTCAAAAGAAACAATGTGAGTAGGAACTTTTTCTTGAACAACTCTAATTTCTACATCACTTTCAGGCATAATAAATACATATTTGTCATCTTCATATTGAATTACTGTTTCTTCACCAGTGTTTTTATTAATAACTACTACTTCAGAAATCTTAAACCCATCATCAGGTACTGCTTCTATAACTATTTCTTCACCTTGTTTAGCATTTCCTATGTCTAAAACAACATTATCATCTTTATCAATAGCAAAGCTAGGATTATATTCATAAATAGCCTCTATATTAATGTCAAAACCAGGCATAACAAATACATAACTTCCATTATTTTCAACTATATCTACATTTATTTCTTCATTATTAGACTTATTATATACTTTTACATTTTTATAATCATAATCTTCTTTTTCAATTATTTTATACTCTACGTTTTGCCCTTCTTCTACATCTTGACTAACCAAATCAATCTCTTCACTATTTACAAATACTTTATACATTGGCTTCTTTTCTCTAAATATAGCAAAAACTTCAACATCTTTTTCTGGCATTAAAAATGTATACTTTTCTTTTGGAATATCAAAACTATAATCAAGTTCATTTCCATCCATATCTTTTAATACTATTTTTTCTAGAACAAATCCATCTTTTTCATTTACAGAAAATGATACTTCTTGATTAGCTTCAGCAAGTTCATCATATAATACAACTTCTTCCTGTGAAGAAATAATATCATAAGATTTTACCATACTAGTCAAATAAGGACTATCTCCAGTACCATCCCCACCATACACTATAGTACTATTTTTTAATGTGATATATGGTCTTGCACCAGCTTTATATGTAATTGTATTATCATTTATACTTTTCTTAGTATTTGGATACATCAACTTATTCTGAGTATAAGGTGTCATACTCCAATAAGATACTCCTATAAAAGCAAATGAAGGATTTTCATGTGATTCAGGACTATTTGTTTTTAGTTTTAAGCCGGCATAAGTTAAATCATCTGCACTTATAATTGCAACAGGATATTTTAATAAACCATTACCATTAGACTTCTTTGTAGTAAAAGAATACTCTTTTGGACAACTATAGCTAGGCTTTCCTGATGACAAATCATCCCTTCTTTTATAAGCATTAATTTCACCTGCTGTTAAATCATTACAATATGGCTCGTCTTCTAAATATTTAGTATATTCAATCATATTGGTTTCAAACCAAGAATCAACTGCACTCTTTATTACTGAATCAACAACATTATTACTAGAGTCAAGATAAGCATATCTTAAATAATCTAAAGAATTACTTTCTCCATAAGAAAACTTCCCAATATGAAGGCTATCACCAGTATTATTACATTTACCATCAATTTGTGGCCCAGCATATAACACTCTTATACCACCATTTTCCGTTGTCCTAATTATTTGCCAACAAAAATCTCCAACTATTACAAAATTATTACTAATACTTCCTCTATAATATACAATTGGAAAATCTAAATTTTTAGTTTCATCAATCATATATATTCCTTTTCCATTTATATTAGCCTCTTCTGATGGTAAATTACTAGATGGAAGAGAAAAATCTATTCCATTATCGCTTTTTACAAACTCACTACTTTCTTTATCACTAGTTGATTTTGCTTTTATTTCATCATAAAGTTTTTTAGACTCTGCATTTACATTTATTACTCCAAAAGATAATAGTAAAAAAGAAATAATAATAAACCTATAAAAATTATTCATTTAATTCGCGCTCCCTTATTATTTTCTCACAACAATTATTCTTATTCAAGCAACTAAAAGATTTTATTGCTCACACAAAATAATAATCGCATCTTCGTAACTTTTTTCTAAAGTATCAATATCTCTTTTTTCACAAAAAGTATATGTTTTCCCGTTATAATTAAATGGATTAGATACACTAAAATATGCTCTCCAAGGAATCATATCCTCTCCAAGCTCCTCTTCAATAGAATCACGTGAAATTTCATTATAAGCCTTCATCTCAAGACCCATTCCACGTTCATCTACTACAGTAGCATATATTTGATATCCATTCCTTTCTGGAACAACTACAGCATAACTCTTTTCAAGATCATATTTCCCAAAAGGACTTTCTAAAGAATTTCCCTTTTCAAAACTAACAAATTCAAATGGAACAATCATAAGTTCATCATCGCGTACATAATTGCCATAGTCTTTCATATCATATTCACTTTTAATTGTTTCCAAAAAAGCAGAAATATCTGCAGCATATGAAGCTCTATTTGAACTCATAATATATCTAGATACAGCAGGTACTGTTATAAGCATCAAAACTCCCAAAATAATTATAACAGCCAATATTTCTATTAAAGTAAAACCTTTTTTATTCATATTATCTCTCCTTTGCTAATTCAAATGCTTTTTCTAACTGTACATCATAACTAGACTCATCATCAAATGGTATTTCAATATCAGGAACTATTCCAACTCCTTCAACCTTATTACCACTAGCTGTTAGCCATTCTTGTACAGAAAACTTTACATATTTGTTACCACTTAACTCAATCATTTTTTGAATCATACCTTTGCCATAAGTTCTTGTTCCAATAACAACAACATCTATATTTTCTTTAAGACTAGATACAAACACTTCTGAACTAGAGGCAGTAAGTCCATTTACCAAAACTACTACCGGTAAGTCAATAACCCTTTCTTTTTCATTTATTATATCCTCAACATCATTACCATTAGTTTTCTTATAAATAATGTCTCCATTATCTAAAAACATTGATGATATTAAATTTGCACTTGATAAATATCCCCCACCATTATTTCTAACATCTATTACAAGAGAAGAAACATCTTCTTCTTTTAGTCTTTTGTAAGACTCTACAAATTGGTTATATGTATTAGCAGCGAAATTTGATAAAACTATTACACCAATTCTCTTTCCATCTCTTTCAACATAATAGTCATTAACTGATTTAACATCAACATTATCAAGAATAATTTGTAAAAGAATCTTTTTACCATTTCTTAAAACTTCAATGTTTTTAGTAGTACCAACTTTACTAGACTTTATATTTTGAACTAAAGTATCTAAACTGTCTCCAACTAAATTAATACCATCTACACTAACTATCTTATCATCAACTTCAATACCATATTTTAAAGCTGGGGAATTATCCATAACACTTACAATAGTTATATAACCATTCTCATCACTTCTTACTTCAACCCCAAGACCTACAAAAGACCCATTTAATTCTTCATTAATAGACTTCGCATATTCTTCATCCATATAAACTGCATATTTATCATTAAGTCCATCTATCATTCCACTAATAGCAAAATCAACTACTTTTTCTTTATCGATATCACCATAGTATTCATTGACTAAACTATCATAAACAGTAATTATATTCTTTGTATCATCTCTTACATCATTACAACTTATTTTTCTATTATTATATTTTTTATATGCTGCAAAGCTACCTATAAAAAGTCCGAATAATGTAGTAACTATCATAATTAAAATAACTTCAAAAAGTCCAAAAGTATATTTTTCATTCTTAGTATTTTCTTCTTTAATAATATTCTTTTTACTTACAGTTTTTCTTTTTTTTACTACTTTATCATCCTTACTTGCCATAACAACACCTCTAGTATAATTCTACCACAAGAAAAGAATAAAAAAAAGCAAAACAAAGTTTGCTTAATTATTAAATAAATTTTTTCTTATTTCTTGAGCACCAATACTATGAGAAGTTATATTTCCGTTCTCTACTTTTACTAACATACCATTTACAACTTTTAATGATTCTACATTAGTTACATTAACTAAACTATTATCTTCAACTACATAAGATGAATTAAACTTTTTACTTAAATCAACTAAATACATCTTGCTTGTTTTAAAGTTATTTATATACATATTATATATATTTTCATAATCAATAGCATCAGTTCCATCGAAGTCATATATTAAAACATAATATTCTGAATCAATTCTTGAAAAAATATTACCTAAAAGGATTTCTTCATTTTGTATTTCTTCCTTATATTCTGTTTTCTTTTTACCAAACGATATCTCACCAGTTGCAATAGCAAAAACTAAATAAAATAAAGCTAGAGCTAAAACAACTAAACCTAATATTTTAAACATTGAAGTCATTTCATCAGAATCACTAGAATATGACTTAACCTTATCAATTTTTTTAATTTTATTTTTCTTACTCATACCAATCACCAAAAAAATTATAACACGTAATAATTAAAAAATAAACAAAAAAGCAATTTAAAGACTTTATTTTCTCTTTAAAATCAAAGATTTTTCTTCTTCTAATGCAAAATCCACGCCATAGTCTCTAACATCTTTTGTTACTACTTCATAAATAGATCCATTAATTGAATATAAAAAATAGTCCTGTAGTGAAATTCTTTTTCCTTCATTTACTACCATATCAATATCATGAGCAGTGCAATTATCTATTTTTTTAAAAAAAGGCATTGTATTTACTAGTTTAAAATTATGATCATAACATCCAACCCAATTAGAGTAATCTAAAATATAAATATCTGCTTCATCATCTTCATGACTTGCATAAATATTATACATATGTTCCTTATCTTGCATACATATCACTTCTAATCCAAAACAACTAAGAAGATTTTCTGCGACAACAGAAATTTCACTGCACATTGCACTACCATTATTATAAAAATCTTTAATACTATGTTCTTTAACTGGCCTAAGATAAAAATCATCATCTTTATACATCAACTTATTAACATCGTTTCTATCTTTAGAATTAATAATTTTTAAAAATTTCTTTTTAATAAAATGGTCTACTTCAATTATTAAATCAAAGTCACAAGATATATCTTTATCTTTTAAAAATTCAAAAAACTCATAAATGTAACTTTCATCATCTAAATAATAGTAACAACCTTTATGAGATGAAGTCTTATATTTTTCATCATAAAATCTTCCATAAACTATTTTCATTCCTTTTGGAATAAAACCATTCCACACATTTACCGCTTCATAATACTTATCACATTGAAACGAAATATCTCCAATATGATTAGAAATTGGATTTATATCTAACTTAGTTCCGAAATAATCTGAAAAAGCATTTTCATCATATGCAACTTTTGTAAAAGTATTGATAACGTCAGTTACTAGTTCTTCTATTTCCATTTTCGAAGAACATTTCTTGAGCATTTCATAAATGTCCATTTTACTTACTACGAACTTTTCTTTTAATAATACTATTACAATTAACTAAGTCAGCGCCAGATTTTTCTTTATAATTTGTTATTAATTCAAATATTTCTTCAACAGAATATCCACCTTCTATCAAGTTCTTAATTGAATCATTATCACTTCTCAAATTATAAACAAGTTCATCAGATAACTTCTTTTTTATTTCATTTATATTTCTTTCTTCCATATTATTTCTCCATATCAACAGAACTAACCAATGTGTTGAAATACTCTCTACTATATTCTAATTCTTTCTGAAAATCAAGAGTACCATTCCTTATCATGTTTCTATAATATTCACTTTTACTTTTCATATTTAATAACGATGACTGATAATAAAGCCCATTATCATCTTTTTTTATTACTGCGCCTATCACAACAGTATACTCTTTTTCTCTCATATAAATAAGTCTAACTTGAAAAGCTTTTAATTCATAAATCCCCTTCAAATTCTTATTATTAGACAACATTTTTTGCTTTTCCACATTAAAAGATGTTTCACCAGCATCTAATCTTTTTAAAAGTTCTATTAAATCTCCATATTTACCATCATTATATTTTTTTATATCTTCGATATTTCCTTCAATCATATTATTTCCATATTCAGATTTTGCAAATAATAGATTAACAGATCCTGGATTAGCTTCCATATAATCATCCATAGCATCTTTTCTTGCTGCATTATCCTTCATTCTTGATAATAAAAACATTTTTTCCGATACACTATTAAGTTTTTCACGCAATTCATCATCATCCATTTCACTTAACAACTGTTTTATAGTATTTATATTTTCGCGCAGCAAATTTTCTATATGCGAAATAATCCATGCAGTTCCTGTCCTCTCAAAAAGCGGACTAATTTCAGATTCATACTCTTGCATTGACGAATCTAAAACAAGATAATTAAAATATTCTTTTGTATAATTAATTTCTTCATTCATAACTATCATCCCTACTAAAATAATAACAAAATATTTAGTATAAATAAATAAAAAAATTCCTATTTCATAATAGGAATTACACTAATAGAATTTGCTATTTCTATTAATTCAGTTTTACCCATAACATCAGAAACTAAATAATATTCTATTCCACCACTAATCCAACTTAAAGAATTATCAGTTACAACTCCAATTGAATCAGCAAGAAATGTAATATCACCAAATACAGGGACAATTGAAAAATCTTTTTCCACATTAATTGTCTCTTCAACCAATAAAAAAGGTTTTTCTCCATCAAAAGTCAAAATAATTCTTTCGCCATTTTCCTTATTAACTTTTTCTTCATTTTTTAATACTGTACCTGTAGGAACATACAACGGATATATCACATTATCAATTAAACCAGTTTCTGATGATTTCTCTTCCACTTCTATATTAGAAATAATACTATCTAATTTAAAATAATCATCATCAAAAGTTGGACTATCATCTATTTTATTAAACTTCATAACCATCTCAACAATACCAGAATCATTTACTACCTCAATTTTCTCAATATTACCATTGCTATCTACATATATTTTTTGCTTAATTAAATCCACATTATTAGGATAGTTTACTTTAGTAGTAATAATATATTTATCATTATCTTCTACTATAGTTTTTTCTGTATCATTATTTATGTCATTTAATATAGATTCAAGAATATATATTTGAGAATTATTTAATGGCCAACTACTTTGAAATTTAAAGCTTTTATTTAGGGCAGGCGTGATAACATAGACTTCATCATTATTTTTTAAAATAACTTGCTCATGTCCATTTGATTTATTAATCAAACTTACTCTATAATTATCTTTTTCTTTATAAGATACAACAACATCATACCCATAAGTATCATCATTATTTGAAATAGTTAATAAACCATTTATAGTGTACTTATCCATATCAGATATTTTTTTATCAACTTTAGAAACAATGTCAGTACTTTTATTTGAGCATCCTACAAAAAACATTAAGCATAACACCACAATTAAAAAATATTTCTTTTTCATCTTTAACTCCTCTTTCTAATTAATTATATTTAATAAAAAAATATATATTACGAATAATTATAATTCATTTGGATACCATATTAATAAAGGAGGAAAAAAATGAAAATTCTTCAAAAGATTGCCTTAGCCCTAACTATAATTGGTGCAATAAACTGGGGCCTTGTTGGTTTATTTCAGATGGATTTAGTTGCTAACTTATTTAATGGTAGTGACTCAATGATCTCAAGAGTTATATATACACTAATTGGATTAGCAGGAATAATTAACATTGGGCTATTATTAGAACCAATAAATGATAATAAAAAATAAACTAATATGTGTACCTATAAAGGTACTTTTATATTAAAAAAGTTAGATAATACATATCTAACTTTTATTTTGATTTAGAAATAACTACTTTTATTTCTTTTACTCTAGGAGTATAAGTTACAGTAGTATTTTCACCTTTTACTTGAACTTGAACAGAATGTTCACCTTCTGTCAAATTAGACAAATCAACAAAGGCATTAATAGTTGTTGGGTCAACACTACTAACAGCAGTTTCACTACCATTTACAATAACATTAACAACTCTATTATTTTCTCCTACTACTTGAACTGAATATCCACTAGCTAAGTTAACTGCATTAATTGGAATAGATGGAATTTCCTTAGAAATAATATCTCCAACCTTCAATTCAACAGTTAAAGTCTTAACACTAATTTCTCTAATTCCCGTAGGCTTAGTTAGGTTAATGCTATAAGTCTTATCTTCTTTTATTCCAGAAACATCTACTATTACAGGTAAATATTCAATTGTATTAATTATGTCTTGATTTCCATATACTATAACTGTATTAGTTGATGGTGTTAAAGATTTAATTGCCACTCCATCAAGTTCACCTTTAACTTCTAACTTAATAGGAACTTCTTTACTAGGAGAAGTAATTTTTATAGCTGCACTAACTGTAGCTGGTACTATCTCAACATCTAATTTATTTCCATCAGCATCATAAGCAATTAAAGGAATATCAGACAAAGTAGAAGTACCAACTTCAACTTTAGTAATTTTATTAACATCTACCATAGCTTTTACAGATGCTACTTCTTCCAATTGATGTGCTGCACCATTAACCGTTACATTATCTGTATCTAAAACAACACTATCAATATACATTTTTGAATCCAAATTATCTTTATGAATAATATCAGTAGATACTTCCTTATGAGCAGCTATCTTTTCATAAATTCTAATATTAACTGATGAAGGATCTATCTTATATGCAACAGATGGAACTGCTTGTTCATATTTAAATCCCACAGAATAGCTTCCAGGAGTATATCCAGTCAAATCTAAAGTAACTCCATCAAAAGGATATTGCTTAGCAAGATAAACATCCATCTTACGACCAATAAATGTAACATCAACATTTTCAGGAACACCTTCAACGACTAATGATGCCTCATTGTATTTAACATTTACTTTTTGATTATATAAAACTTCAGCAGAATTATCGATTAATGAAATATGCTTTTCTTCTATTGCATAAAAAGTTATCAAAGCAAATATTAATGAAATAACAACTAAAGTTTGTCTATTAACCAAAAACTTTTCTATCTTGCCCCCTCTATTACTGAAAAAGCGACTGCAATTTACGAATAATTTTGTAATTGGAGTAATTAACCATTTATCAAAGAATCTAAAAATAGCTTTAAAAAAATTTATTATTGACTTACTTATTTTCTTCATATATCTCTTCCTCATCTATTTCTTCATCAATTTCAAATTCTTTCTTTGGTCTTAACTCATCAATTAACATCATTCTAACATCATCAAGTGACAAATTATAAAATAATTCTCCTTTAACAGCAATAGAAAGTCTTCCAGTTTCTTCTGAAACAACTAAAGAAATGCAATCTGTTTCTTCACTTATTCCTAAAGCTGCTCTATGTCTAGTACCTAATCGCTTATTAATTTTATCATTACCACTTGTTGGGAAAACAGCTCCCCCACAACTAATTCTATTACCCTGAATAATTACTCCACCATCATGCATTGGATTATTAGGGAAAAATAATGCAATTAACAAATCACTAGTCAAATCACCATATATTTTTTTTGCTTTTTCTATATAATCGGCAAGACTAACATCACGCTCGATAACAATTAATGCTCCAATCTTAGACTTTCTTAAGTAATCCATAGCTTGAACGATTTCATAAACAAGTTTCTCTCTTTCATCAACTGTCAAAACTTTATGTCTACCTAATAATTGGCTTCTTCCCAACTGTTCCAAAACATTTCTTATTTCAGGTTGGAAAACTATAATAATTGCAAGAGGTCCCCACATAATTATATATTCAAGTAACCATCCTATTGTAACTAAGTTAAATAAATCACTTGCTATTTTTAATAAAACTAAGATTATTACTCCTTTAAAAATTAAAGTTAGTTTTACATTATTCTTAATATTTTTTAAAATATAATAAAACATTAACCAAACCAATAAGATGTCAACTATCTTATTAAGAGCGGATAAAATTGAACTAATTGTTATTGTCATATAACCTCCATTTATTTTTCTATACCACTAGTATTTATAACTATTGGTCCAGAAGATTTTACTTCTCCATTTTCAGTAGACGAATCAACTGGTGGAGTAATATTTATTTCATTATTAGAAGTAGTAGTACTATCAGACGAATTTAAAACCATAACATTAGGAACATTCTCTTTTTGTGCTTCAGTTGCATCTGGCATATTAGACATAGAGTTTAAAGCACTATTCAAAGTAGCATTTTTGTTGACAATTGCATTCGGATCATTGACAAATTCATCTTGGGTATCATCAACATCCAATACTTGCTTAGTTTCCATTGCCGCTATCATCGCCTCACGACCAGATTCAATATCATATTTTTTCTTTTCCTTAAGCTTTGATTCTATCATTTTTCTTTTTCTATCACCGACAATACCAAATACATAAAAGAAAGCAAAAATACATAAGATTATATACAAAAAATATTTAAATCCATCTAGGAAATCCCTAAAGAACCATATCATTAGCCCACACCTCTATCATAATTATGATACCATTTTGGCCAAAAATTTACAACAATTCCATAAAAATAATTATAAAAACTATTAACTTAACATTACACTTTACTTTTTTAGAATAAAAAAGAGTAAATTTACATTTACTCCTTATTACTTAACAGAAGCTTCATAAATCATATTAATTGAAGATGAAAGCTTTTTATCAAATTCTTCTTGAGATTGATTTACATTTAATCCTTCAAGTAATGCTCTTGAAAAACTTGCAATCATATTTTTATTTTTAGCAAGTAGTTCACATGCTTTTTCATTTGAATAGCCACCAGAAAGAGCAACAATTTTAAGAACACAATCATAATCATATAAATCTAAATATAAATTTGGAACAGTAGGAATTGTAAACTTAAACATAACTTTTGCATCACTATTCCACTTCTTTAATTGCTTAATTACTTCTTCCTTTAACATTTTTTCACATTCTTCTTTAGATGGAGAATTAATATCTACTTCAGGTTCAATAATTGGAACTAATCCAAAACTTGAAATAATCTTGGCAATTTCAAATTGTTGTTTAACTACTTCTTTAATACCTTCTTCATTTGCTTCATATATTACAGATCTCATTTTAGTTCCAAACACATTCTTTTCCTTAGCAGTTTTTAATGTATCTTCTAAATTTGGAATATCCTTCATTAATTTTACACCATTTTTTAACTCAGCTAAACCTTTGTCAACTTTCAAAAATGAAACTATCTTTTTCTTTTTCCATAGATAATCTGCTGTAAACATATTATCAACTTTTGACATCATTGTTTTTTCAAAAAGAATAGAACCCAAAATTTTATCACTTGTAAACACTTTACTTGTAAAAACTCTTTCCCTCATCTTATGAATCAAATCAAACATTTCTTCTTCACTATTATAGCTTTCTTGAGGAATACCATATAATGCTAAAGTTTTTGCACTACTTCCACCACTTTGATCCAAAGCAGCAATAAACCCCTTACGACTTTTTATAACTTCATACATTTCGTTATTCATAAATACCTCCATTTTTCAAATTACTACATTAATATTATAAATTATTTTAAATAAAAAGTACACTAAAATCTAATGTACTATAACTATTTATCGTTTTATATAATTAACTTATTAATAAAGCTTAAGCATCTAACAATTAAAAAATAATTCTTGTTGTCAAATTTTTCACTTCAGATTGATTTATATTGACATGTCCTAGACACTTTATATTTTAGAAAGTGTCTAGTGTAAAACAAATAACTTGACATAATCTACATTTTTAACTGTTTCACCTTTTAATTAATCTTTTATTATAAAAATTTTTAAATACCTCCTTATTACCACAAGAATAATAATCTAAATATTGATTAATAATCAAAGAATCTTTATATCGTTCCCTAAATAATTTAACTTCTTCGTCATTTAAACTAAACCCAGTGGAAATAAATCTACATACACGTCTTTCTAAAGATATCGCCAAAATTGATGAAATTATTTCTTCTCTTGACAATATGTGATTAATTCTAATTGAATTACAAGCAAAAATATTAAAATATTCATTATATTCATCGAAGCTTTCTACAATATCTCCCATACCAGTTACACTTGCTATTACACAATCATTTGGATCAAAATATCTAAAGGTATCTTCTAAATTTTTGCAAAAATGAAATCCATTTCCATTTAGTCCAAAAATTGGTTCCCCATCAATATGATATTCTTTACCTTCTTCGAATTGTTTACCATATCTATTTGTCATATTTAAATTAAATGCTTTAAATCCTTCAATTTCCATAAACATCACAAAATATATTATAGCAAATAAAAGAAAATTTGGTAAAATAATATATATAAGAGATGGTGATATTATGAATCAATTTTACAATAAGATAAAAACAATGTCTAAAGGAATTAAAATAAACATATTTGTAGATATGGATGGTGTAGTAGCAGATTATGACATGATTGATCATAAAATTCATGGAACAGAAGAAGACGTTTATTTAAATAAAAGACCTATTAAAACAGTAATAAAAATATTAGAAAAAATATCAACTTTAGAAAATGTAACTTTATATATATTTTCTGTAACTAAATTAAATAACCAAATTGGTGGGAAAATAAAATGGTTAGATAAATACATGCCATTCATTAAAAGAGGAAACATTATAATAATATCAAGAGAAGACAACAATTTTGATGAAGCATCAATAATTAAAAGTAAATACTATAAAAACAATCCAATAGATACTAATGCAGTAAATATTCATATTGATGACTCACACAATGTATTAAAAGCAATAGACAAATTAGATAAAGAGATAATACCACTTCATATCTCATCTATATTAGATTAAAAAAGAGCTTTATTAAGCTCTTTTTTTACATATCAAACTGGTGCCGTAAGCAAGAATCGGACTTGCATTAAAGCCTTACCATGGCCTCGTAATACCACTATACTATTACGGCAAATGGTGCCGACTATCGGATTTGAACCAATGACCTACGCGTTACGAGTGCGTTGCACTACCACTGTGCTAAGTCGGCATAAAAATTACTTGTTAAAATCTACAAGCAATTCATGTATCAATTCTTCTTGATTATTTACATCAAACTCTTCTATTCTATCTACTCGACAACGTTCAGCAATCATAATAGATCTTACCTTTTCTACTGCCTTATCAACATCATCATTTATAACAACATAATTATACTTTTTCATTTCATTAATTTCTTTATACGCATTTTTAAATCTCTCAATTATTTTTTCTTTAGTTTCTGTTCCTCTTTTAACAAGTCTATTCTTTAATTCTCTCATAGATGGAGGCAAAATAAAAATAAATATAGCATCTGCATTAGTTTCTTTAATCTTCAATGCTCCTTGTATGTCTATTTCTAATATGACATCAAAGCCATTATCAAGACTATCATTAACGCTTTTATTTAAAGTTCCATAATAATTACCATGCACACATGCATACTCTAAAAAGCTACCTTTTTTAACTTCTTCTTGAAACTTTTCTTGAGAAACAAAATAATAATCCACTCCATCTTTTTCATTAGGTCTAGGTTTTCTAGTAGTCATAGAAATAGAATAAGTCAAATTCTTTTCTGTTTTTAATAACTCATTATGAATAGTCCCTTTCCCTGCACCACTAGGGCCAGACAAAATAATTAAACTTCCTCGATTTGAACTCTTATTCATACCAACACCTCAAAATTATTATACACTAATTAATATTTTACCACAACATACTATCAAGCATCATACGTTCAAAATTTTTCAAAAAAACACCTTTTTCATCTACTATTAAATAACTATTAATATTTGATTTTGGAGTTGATATTGATCCAGGATTAAAATAATACCTACCTCCATCACGAATAATCATTCCTTGATGAGTATGCCCATAAACCAATACATCATAATTACAATCTGGATGTCTATATATATTATAAATATCTCCATGAGTGCAAAAAAAACGTTTATCAAAAGCAGTAAAGGAAAAAGAATCATGAAAATCAAGAGTGGAAGTAAAAATGTCACCAGCCACGTCACAATTACCACGGATTAGTACTTTGTTTTCAAAAGAATTAATTATGTTCTCAATTTCTCCATTAATATCAGTATCTCCATAAAATAAATCCCCCAGAAAAATAATTATATCAGCTTGTTCAATACTATAAAGTTCTTTAACTTTTTTCAAATTTGTTTTTGCGCCATGAACATCTGATACAAACATTATTCTCATACTATCACCACTCCTATTATAACACGTAACAACAAATTTCATTAATTTATTTACCATAATAATTGTTTGACAATCATTTCATCTAAATTTTTCAAATAAATCCCATTATCATCTATAATCATATAACTATTTTCTCCCCCACCCCTCGGAAAAGAAACAGAGCCCGGATTTAAAAAGTATTTATCACCATACTTTTCGATAGAACCAATATGAGTATGTCCATTAACAAATATATCGAAGTCTTCTTGAGGATAATTATATTTATTATAAATATGACCATGTGTACAAAAAAATGTTCTGTTAAATGCTTTAAAACAATAATAATTCATAAATCCTAATCCAGATTCTTCAACATCTAAATCTCTATCACAATTTCCTCGAATAAAAAATGCATTAGGGAAAGATCTATAAATCTCTACTAAATCACTAGAATCATATCCATAAAATAAATCACCAAGAAAAAATATCTTATTAGGTTTTTCATTAAAGAAAATATCCTTAACAATATTTAGTTTTTCTTCTGAACCATGAATATCAGATACAAACATTAATTTCATAACGTCACCAACTATATAAAAGAATTTTAATAAATACTATCAAACAGCATTTCTATTTCCTTTTTTACATATTTATAATTTTCTGGCCATATCATGTAACCATATGCTTCAATCTCTTTACCATTGTTATATTTAACATTTAACGAAAAAGAATCACCATCTAAAACACTTTCATTGTTTTTATTAAATCCATTCCATTTTATAAGTTCATTATCATTAATTAAATTAATTAATCTATCGATAAACATATTATCAGCTTCATATTCCAATGAATTTTCTTCACCAAATCTTTTAATTAAAATCAAACATTCATCATCACAAACTAAAGAATATCTTACATCTGAATTTACCATATAACCATTCGTATAACTAAATGTAAAGCTTTCTATACTATTAACTTTTTCTACTTCTTTTTCAATATTTTCAGTTTCATAATCATCAACTTTATTTTTCGAATTATTATTTGATTTAAATATTAAATTTCCTATTAATAATCCCCATCCAAATATTAGGATTATTCCTAGAATTATTACAATAAGCGAACCATATGTTTTAATTTTTTCTTCAGAGTTATTTTTATTTTTTTTGTCATTCATTTAATAACACCTCTATTATAAGAATAATTATAACATAGAAAAAGAAGATATAATTATTTATCTTCTTCATTTTTCTTAATATTTTTTACAAAGTCTTGAATATTTGTTCCTTCAAATGCTCTTAATATTTCTATTGGTATAGCAAAAATTAAAGTGTTAGACTGATCACTAGAAACATCATTAATAGTAGATAATGTTCTAAGATGTAATGCTCCAGGAACTTTATACATATTTTCAGCAGCTATTGCTAAGTTTTTAGAAGCCTCCACTTCACCTTCTGCTTTAGTAATTACTGCAGCTTTTTCACGCTCAGCTTCTGCTACTTTTGCAATTACTCTTTGCATTTCCTCTGGTAAAGAAATATCCTTTAATTCAACATTTTCTACTTTAATTCCCCACGGATCTGTTAATTCATCAATTATTTTACATATTTGTGCTGATATCTTTTCTCTTTCACCCAATAATTCATCAAGAGTTACGCTTCCTACTGCGTTTCTCATAGTTGTTTGAGCAAGTTGACCAGTTGCATAATAATAATTTTCAACTTCTAATATAGCTTTAGAAGCATCAAATATTTTATAATAAAGAACTGCATTTATCTTTACAGATACATTATCTTTTGTTATAGCTTCTTGAGCAGGAACATCATCTGCTTTTGTCCTTATATCTACTTTTTTATAACTTTGAAAAATTGGTATTACAAAGTTCCATCCAGGTTTTAAAACTCTTTTAAACTTTCCTTTAGAGAATAATACTCCTCTTTCATATTCATTTACTTGTACGATACAACTAGGTAATATACATAGTAATATTACAACTATAGGTATAAATATAAATTCCATATTATTTCAACTCCTCATTAATTAATTTTTTATATTCTTGAACACCAGGCTGATCAAATGGATTAACATCTATTAAAAGAGCTCCTACTATACTTGTTAAAATAAAGAAATGTATTAATTCTCCAATCGTTTCTTCATTTTTTTCATCTATTGTAATTATATTACTAGGAGTATGTCCATTAGAATGAGCTAATCCAACTTTATCAAGTGCTATTTTGTTTAAACTATTAAGTTCCATGTCATATTTATCCAAAGTGATCATCTTATCTTTATCAATTCCAATAACTGTTTCAAATATGATATCATGTCCTTCTTGTAAGAATTGTCCTAAAGAATGTAAATCTCTAGTATTTACACAAGAAATTGGTAGTATTCCCTTATTTCCCTTTCCTTGAGTCTCAGCAAATAATTGCTTTAACCATTCAGTAAAATAAAACAACTTAGGATTATAAACAGTAAATGATTCGATTACTTTACCTTTTTTATAAAGTATGTCACGTATAACAGCATATTCTATTGCCCTATCAATTCTTTCATATGAATTTCTTGCGCCTTCAATTAATTTTATTATATCAATTCCAGCAACAGCAATAGGAAGAAGACCAACAGGAGTTAGACAAGAAAATCTACCACCTATTTTTGGTGGAACTGTAAAAGTAACATACCCTTTTAAATCAGCAAGATTTCTTAAGTCGCCCTCTTCAGGATCAGTAGTAATTATAATCCTATTCTTTAATTCTTCTTCACTATATTTCTCATTCATCAACTTTAAAACTAGTGAAAATGCTATTGAAGGTTCTAATGTAGTACCAGATTTTGATATTACATTTACTATTACACTCTTATCTTTTAAATATTCTAATGTTTCATAATATTCTTCACTACATAAATTAGTACCTAAAAATATAACTTCAGGTTTGTTCCTATTATACATAGGAGATAAGGCTTCAATTACAGCCTTACTTCCCATATATGAACCACCAATTCCTATAACTACAAATACATCACAATTTGACCTAATATAATCAGTCATATTAATTATTTTCTTAAATTCCTGATTAGAAATGAAACTTTCCAGTTTATTCCAATATTTCAAATCTCCTTCAACAAATCTTGTCTTAATTTCTCTTGCTTTTTCTAAATATTCAACTTTATCTTCTTTTTTTACATAACTACTTACATATTTATGAAAATCAAAATTAATCATCTGTACCTCCATTAATAACTACAGCATGTAATCTCTTGTCATTTTTAAGTGTTATATAGTCTTTACTTATTTTGTCTCCATCAACCAAAATTTCATCTTTTTTACCCTTTAAATTAACTTTAATCTTATATGTTGTATCAATATATTTATATTCGAATTCAAAAGATTTCCACTCACTTGGGACATTAGGTTTAATTCTCAAAGTATTTCCAGTTTTCTTAATTCCCAATATTTCTGTTAATCCTACATTATAAAACCATCCAGCACTTCCAGTATACCAAGTCCATCCACCTCTGGCAGGATAATAAGGATTACTATAAATATCTGCAGCTATTACATAAGGTTCAACTGAATATTTCTGAGCATCTTTCCTATTTAAGCTCCTATTAATAGGATTAATCATCTGGAAGTACTCATAAGCTTTTTCTTTTTCTCCTATTTTTATTAATGCCATAATATACCATGAAACTGCATGAGTATATTGTCCACCATTCTCTCTAATACCAATTGGATAATCCATTATATATCCAGGTTTATCCTTAGAATTTTTAAATCCAGGATCCAATAATTTAACTATTTTTAAATTATTGTCGACCAAATTATTTTCAATAGACCTAATAACTGAAGGTATTCTATTTTTATCAACTACATCAGATAATATTGAAAATGATTGACTTATTAAATCTATTTTACATTCTTCATTAGATCTAGAACCAAGAGCACTACCATTATCAAAGAATGCTCTTAAATAGTAATCTCCATCCCATGCTACTGTATTCAATGATTTCTTTAATTCAGCTAATTTATCTTCATACTCTTTTGAATCGAAATCTTTATATTTCTTTGCAATCTGAAGGAAATAATTAGTTATCATATATAAGAAGAATCCAAGCCATACACTGGTACCTTTTCCTCCTATACCAACTTTATTCATTCCATCGTTCCAGTCTCCTCCACCCATCAAAGGTAATCCATTTTCACCTAATTCAGAGAAAGATTTATCAATAGATAGCAAACAATGTTCAAATAAAGATTTTTTAGAATTTGTGTAAACATAGTTAATTCCACGCTCTTCTTCACTATCCTGTAATTTTTGACCATCAACAAACTCTATTTGTTCATCTAATATTTTATAGTCACCAGAAATTGTTACATATTTATAAACAGCATATACTAACCATAAAAAGTCATCTTTATATCTACTACGAAGTCCCATTCTAATTATTTCATGCCACCAATGAAGTACATCTCCTTCAACAAACTGATGTTTTGCATTATTAATTATCTGTCTTTTTGTTAATTCTGGTTCAACCATACAAATATTAGTACAATCTTGTAATTGATCTCTATAACCAAATGCACCACCGACTTGATAAAAGCCTGACCTTGCATTAATTCTTGATGCCAAAGTTTGATATAAATACCAACCATTCATCATTTCATCAAATGAATCATCTGGAGTCTTAACTTTAAAGATAGATAATCTATTTTTCCAAAATTCTTTAACATTTTTTAACTCTTTATTAACTTTTTCAATAGTACTATATTTTTCAATTAGTTTTTGAACATTCTCATTTCCTATTTCAGTACCTAACATAAATGAAAAGTCTTTTTCTTCTTGGGCATCTAAATTCAATTCAACACTGATAGATTTGAATAAAATCAAATCAATTGACCATGATGAAATTGGAAGAGTTGAAGATAAAAATGCTGTTATATGAGAAAAATTAGTATTATAAACATTTCTTATTAATACTGCATTCATTCCTTCATAATAATCAGATAATAAATATCTGCTAGACTTCTCTTCATTTGGACCAAATGTTGGATTAATCCAGAACTTTAATATATATTTTTTTGGTTTATTTGTTTTATTGATAAAATGAACTTTATAAAATTTAACAGTATCATCTTTAGCTACAAAATGTGTTGTATCAAAAGAATAATCTTTAGTATCATGGTTAAATATTGAATATCCAAATCCATGAGAACATTTTGTAACATTTACACGTTCATCATCTACTTCTATACCTTCAGATTTATCATCTAATACAACATCATTTGTCCATGAAGTAACTTTAAACATTTGACTATTATAGGCATATGTAAATCCGCATTCATTATTAGTTACAATTGTTCCAAATTTCTCATTTGAAATTACATTTGTCCAAGGAACTGGAGTATCTTGATTAACTATTTGATATTCATTAGTAGAATCATTAAAGCCTCCATAAGTGTTAAAGAATTTTAACTCTTCACCATCTTTAGATTCAATAACATATTTATACTTAATTGGATCATAATTAACCATTTTGTTTTCTTTTTGTAAAAGCTTAACACTATCTGCTAATGAAGAACTCTTTCTTGTGTCAAATCTTAATCTTGCAACCATATTTAATAATATATCTTCAGCATAACTAACTTCATTTCCATCTAAAACATATATTCTTCCTGGTGTTGAATAGAAGTCATACAAAGTATTCATACGATACATTTCTTTATCTATTTCTCTTTTTACTATAGGTTTATACTCATCACTTTCACGATTAACTATAACAACGTCAACGAAGATAGATCTAGTTTTATAGAATTCATAAGCTTTAATAACTTCTTTTACTAAATTAATAGATTCACTTTCATATATTTCTACTAATATAATAGGATAATCTCCAGTTATACTAAACTTCCATAAATTAGTTTGATTCATACTATTCTTAGTAAGTATATCTTTTCTTTCAGGATTAATAAAATGTCTACTTGTTTGATATAAGTAATTAAGCATCATATTGTAATTTCTCATATCAGGTCCACTACAACCTAAAATTTTAGTATTAATATTATTTGCTAAAGTTGCATATTCAAATGCAGTATTAATTGATGAATAATTATTATATTTATCAAATATTTCGTTTATTTGTTCACGTGATTTTCCATATCCTGCTATGAAAAATATCACTTTTTCTTTTCCACTAGGAACAACAATATTAGATCTTAAACTAATTATTGGATCAATATTTGTGCCAACTGTATTACTAAGTTTTGATTCCATTGCTAAAGGCTTATCAGTATTTCTATTTCTTCCAATAAAGTTACTTCTTTCTGTTTCATAACTAATATTATGATTGTCATCTTCTATCAATAATTTATTTGCATAATATTCAGAAGTATCTTTAGAACTATTACGTCTACACATAACTAAGCTTTCATGTTCTTTATCATATTCACTACTTATAAACAAATTTCTAAATGCTCTATGAGTAATATCTTCTATATTACGAGAAATAATAGGTTCATTATATGTAGTTATCTCCAAATACTTATCCTCTGAAGAATTATTCTTAAATGTTATTCTTCTAATTTCCGAATTGTTTTCTTTTGTAACAATTATTTCTGTTTTAGTCGTTATATTTTCATCTTGTCTAATAAAAGTAATTCTATCACTTGCAAATACAACATTATATTTATCAGGTTTAACATATGTAGGAGAATATGTATTTGACCAATATTTAGAACTAGTCATATCTTTAATATACATAAACATTCCATAGTCTTGTTCAGTTATCTTCCTATACCTATTTAGCTGTATTTCTTTATATCTACTAAATCCATTACCTCTATCATTCATTAAAAGCATATAGTCATTATTTGAAAGAACTGATACTTCAGGTATATCGGACATATAATTAAATGCTCTAATATCATTCTCAACTGTTTCTTTTTCATAATGATATTTCTTATAACCATATATCTTAAGATCAATAATTGGATTAAATTGAACTTTTTCTTTTAATAATATTTCAACAGATTGTACTCTAACATCATTATGAAAGTACTCTCTAATTACATTATTTTTTAAATAATTACATAGACTAGTTAAAATCATTCCTTGATGATGTGAGAAATAAGATTGTACTATTTCTTTTTCATCATAATCAAATGATTCAAAGAATCCCCAAGAGCCATATAAACCAAGTTTCTTTAATTTTGCTAAATTAGCATAAACAAGTTGTGGATTATTAGAAATAGCAAGTAAAGAAGCATAAGGAGATATTACAACTCTCTGCCCTTTGTCCTCTTGAATCTTAAGGTAAGGAGTAGAAAATGCTTTATACTTGTAGTTTAATCCATCATCTAACTCACCATAAGCAGATTCTGAAATTCCCCAAGGCATTTCCTTATCAACATCTTTCATATATTCTCTCTGACAATAAATTGAAAAGAAATAACTTTCATCAAGTAAAGTATTAGGATAACTTTTCATGAACAATTCTGGCATAAAATATTCAAAAGAAGTTCCAGACCATGATGTTAATCCCTTATATTTTTTATAGCTTGTTAATGATTTATCTAAACATAGCCAATGTTTAGAAGAAACATCACCTTTTGCAATAGCAACAAAACTAAGAATTCTACTTTCACTAGCAAATTTATTGTAATTATAAGGAGATAATCTATCTTCAATGCAATCATATGCAATACTAAACACATCTTTATCAGTATATAATTGTTTAAAATCCATAGAATCAAATAAAGATTCTACTCTTTGAGCTAGCTTAGTTTTGCCATGTGCTAGGCAAAATTCTTTTAAAACCATATAACATGCAGCAAGGTTACCATTGTCTACTGATGATATATCAAATGGCATAATTTTTTTCATTGTTTTAATGTTATACCAGTTATATAAAAACCCATTCCATTTTTCTAATTTTTCAATAGAAGAAATAACACAATCAATTAAATCAAATGCTTTGTCTTCTCCAATGAAACCTAATTCAAAAGCAGATATTATTGAAGTTAATGACATACCAATATCAGTTGGTGATGTTTTAGAATCAGCTTTATTTTCTCTATTAAGTTGATAGTTATCAGGAATAAGATAATGATTATCTTCAGTTAATAAAGTATCAAAAAATTCCCAAGTTCTTCTAGCAACATCAGTTAATTCTTCATTAGCCTTTGCAGAAAGAACATTTACATGTTTCTTTTCCTTACTTACATGCCACAAAACAAATGGAGCAATTAAATTAAGTATAATTAAAATTAAAGCGACAATCCAAGAAGAAGGATAGAAAATAGTCAAAATAATGAATAACAAAGCAATAAAATAATTAGGTTTAAATACTTTAAGATATGTTGTTAACTTATTATTAATTGTTTTAGCAGCATCTTCTGCAGTAACCCAGTTAAGTAAGTTCTTATGACTTACAAACATTCTATATAATGATTTAACCATTGCATCTAAATGCATATACGCTACATATGGCATTGTAATAAAGTCTAAGAATACTCTTGATATTAAAGCTCTTGTACCAAATATTAACGAATCGTAATACTTATACGAAGCTATTGTTTTTTTCTGAATATTTAAAATCTCTTTTAAATAGAAAAACATAGGTAAAAATATAATAACAATTGAAGTAATAAACGTATATAAAGGATTTCCACAAATAAATGATAAAAGTAATAATAATAGTATACTAGGCTCCTTAAATATTCTTCTTAAATTATCAAAAATCTTAAATTTTTCAATTCCATTTAACGGATTATTTACCTTAACACCATTTTTATTTCTTATTTTTTTCTTCAACCATCCTAAAATTTGAATATCTCCTCTAGTCCATCTATGTTGACGAGACATATCTACCAAAAATGAAGATGGGAAATCATCAATAAGTTCTATATCAGAAGCAAACCCACATCTAATATAGTTTCCTTCTAACAAATCATGACTTAAAATCAAATTTTCAGGGAATTTTTCACCTATTACAGTTTCAAAAACTTGTAAGTCATATATTCCTTTTCCTACAAAACTACCTTCGTTAAAAACATCTTGATAAAAGTTAGGAATAATTGAAGAATAAATATCAAATCCACCAATTCCAGCAACCAATTGAGAATATGTTGATTTATTAGTAGATTCAATATCAACACTAACTCTAGGTTGAACAATACCATAACCACTAATTACTTTATCTTTATTTTTACTTAAAACAGGTCTATTAGAAGGATGTGCCATTAGACCTACAAGATTTTGAGCTGTATT
The DNA here is from genome assembly GCA_946541575.1 of uncultured Clostridium sp. Taxonomy (GTDB): domain Bacteria; phylum Bacillota_I; class Bacilli_A; order RF39; family UBA660; genus RUG13868. Next base: position 50,299 of record CAMNJQ010000055.1, read on the forward strand.
TAAAACAAGTTCTGTATCAGCATCTAATGTAATAACATATTTTATTTGAGCTCTCAAATTACTAACAGTTTCTACATAAATATATTTTTCTTTTTCTTTATCAGTTAATTTACCAAGTAGCAACTTATTAAAATGCATAAGCCCGCCACGTTTTCTTTCATACCCTAAGAATTTACCTTCTGATTCAGAGAAGCATCTTCTTCTATAAACAAAGAAAAATAATTCTTTATCATATTTCTTATTTAATTCATCAGCTTTTTTTATTCCATATTCTGATATTTCCTTATCATAATCACAATCACGTGTATTAGATTCAGAACAATCTGCTAATAAAGTAAAATATAAGTTTGGAGTCCTATTAGATAAATAATATTTTTCAAGTTGTAGAAACATATCATCTATTTTTTTAGTATTTTTTATTATTGTTGGAATTACAACCATAGTTGAATATTCTCGAGGAATTCCCCTAGAAAAATCAAGTTTAGCAAGTGATTTAGGCTTATTTAACATCATAAATATTTTATTTAAAAATTGCATTACCACTTCACTAACAGGGAATATTAATAGAATAAATGCAATAAAATGAATATCTAATAAAAATAAAGATAAGCCTAATGAAATAAGCACAGTAAGTATAAGTATAATAGAAACATAAACTATATATATCCTACTATAATTTTTCTTTTTAAAAATATAATCAGATATTTCCTTATCATTATCTCTAACTTTTTCCATTATATTCAAAATATATTTATATTCATCAATTTTTCTAGTATTTTTTACTATTTGTTTACGATATAAATTCTTAGACTCCGAAGTCATATTTTTATACACAGAATCAGTTAAAAGTAATTTTTCAGTCTTACTTATCTTTAAGCATAAATCATCATATTTAAGCTTTGATACAGTACGTAAATTATTAAATAAATTAGAAACCAAAAGGTCATCATTTATACTTGATAAATGTTCTTCATTAATAATTTTTTTTAAATCAACATTATTATCTTCAAGATACTTATTTAATTTTTCGAATATATCATTACTAGCTTCTCCAAATTCTTTTAAATTAGCATTTAAATTATATAAATAATATGGATGTTCTAAAATATATTCATCGATTTTTACATATTTAGATAAATCTAAATCTGGATTATTTAGACTATCCTTATCTATTTTTGAAACTATCTCATTAACCTTTTTAAGGTCTTCAAGTTTTTCCTCTCTTCTTTTACACAATTTATTTAATTCATCCACTAATATAACTGAGATAAACATAGGAATAACAGAAATAGTATTAAAAGAAAAATAACAATTATTTTTAGTTTGATAATTATTAAGTTCCTTAATTAAAATATTCTTATCTATACTATAATCATGTCTAACAAAGATATCCCTAAGTATTACTATCATATCTTCATTAATAGCCAACAATTCTTTAACATTCTTTTTATTCTTAAAAAATCTTTTCAAAGTATTTCTTTGTTCAACAACTAAATAAAAATTATCAATAATCCATTCATTAGTAGAACCAACAAAATTATGATTTTTTGTTAAATCAACGAGTTTTTCATAATAATCTTCTATATTGTTGCAATCGTTTAAAAACTTAGAATAAATTTTGTTCATACATCTACTCCTAACTATAACCATAATACGAGTTATACATTTTAATTATAACACATACTAATGAAATATGGAAAAGATAATTAATTACACAATTATCATTCATTCTAAAAAAGAGTGATTAATCACTCTTTCCTAAATTGAAATCTCAACCGCACCACCTGGTGCGGCTTTTTGATACAATAAAAGGAGCCAAATCCCGGCAAGGAGGCTCCCATATG
>CAMNJQ010000056.1 GCA_946541575.1 uncultured Clostridium sp.
TCCTATACAAATTATATCACACATTCATATTATTACAATTTTTTTAATAATATTTTTATCAAAATCATTATATATCAACGGTTTTAATTCACCATCCTTAAGGAAACACGCCACCGCCGTCATTAATGTGATTAGAAAGAACTATGACATTAGGATCATTGCCAAAAGTATTTCGCATGGTGTTTAGCCTTTCATTTCGTGTTAGTGTTTTATCAGTATCACGTGTTATTGCAACTGGTACACCGAGCTCTTTAAAGCGATTGTACATGTAGTTTGCAGCCTGTAAGTTTAAATCTTTCTCTTTTAAATTTCCTGATACTGCACCCGGATCACTCCCTCCATGACCAGCATCTACTACTATTCTGTATTTATCATTCATAAATTATTTTCATCCATAATAGTGTATGTGAAGAATGAAAATTGTTGAAAAAAAGATATCACTTGATATCTAAATTCTAATTAAATCCTGTCAGAAATCGTAATTATGTTATGTTAAATAAGATGCAATATTTCAATTATAAAAAGTATTCCAACTTCCACTAAAATATAATAAACCATTTTCTCAATTCGTTGTATTTTTTGGTTTAATATTTTATCTTGCTCGTTTTTACTTATCTCATCACTCATAAATTTCTCATTTTCATTTTTTAGTTCCTTTTTATTTATATGTGGTTCGCCAAGAAATTCACTATAAACTTTATCTTTTTTATCGGCCATTACTAATTCCCTCCTATATAATTAGGGTACCACGATTATTATACTAAAGCAAGTGATATTTTTATAATAAAAAAATATTTACGTAAACTAAAACCCATATATATCAATGGTTTTAATTCACCTACACTAAAGAAACTCTACACCTCCTGCATTTATATGATTAGATAAAATTATTACATCTTCATCATTGCCAAATGAATTTAACATTCTTCTTAATCTTTCATTTCTTCCAATATCTTCATCAGTTGTTCTTGTTATAGCAACAGGTACTCCTAATTCATTTAATCTATTATAAATATAGTTAGCAGCTTGCAAATTAAAATCTTTTTCTCTAATATTACCATTTACTGCACCAGGATCACTTCCACCATGTCCTGCATCAACCACTACTCTTTTAGTAGTATTTCCATTCATTATAATCACCTATATTAATGTATGAAATTGGAATTAATTAGTGAATAAAAAAACACTAGTTTATGAAGTGAGCCCCAAATAGTTCACTTCAAATTAGTGACTTTTTATCCTATTATTTCTTTTATTAAATTAAATAATTCATTATTACCTTCATCATTTAAATGAATATCATCTAATGATTTTTTATTGTTGGTATTAAAGTAATATATGTTTTCATTATTTGTTTTAATATTTTCATCAGTAGTAATAACTTTTATATTTTTGTTTTCATTATTTTTTATTAATTCTTGATATTGATTATAAGATATTCCTATATTGTTATCAAATACTAAAACTATATTATTACTTATTGAATCATCACTCAATAACTCTTTTATTGTTTCATAATTATAGTCATCTACTAATAATTTACTATTTTGAAAATTATTATCTATTAAATCATAAATTCCTCTTAATAAATCATTACCAATAAACGTTATTTTATTTTTTTCCAATTCTTCGTGTTCTTTTATTTTTTTATCTCTTGCTTCATTATACATTTTTAAATATTGCTCATATACACCTTCATATATTTTATGTGCATATATTCCACAACCCTTTACATTAGGATGTACTTTGTCATATATTAAATATTCTTGATGAGCAAGTCCATAACTTCTCCAATCAATAATAAATACATTATCATGTTTACTTGCAACATTTTCTAGCATAGTATTAAATACTTTATAATCTGGATTAGTTGTATTTAACCAAAATATATATTTATCTTCACCAATTACTTGTATTAGTTCTTCTTTACAATCTTCATTACAATAGCCATTTGTACCAATATTTAATATATATACATCACTATCAATGCCTTTAGACTTTAAATCTTTAATAACATTCATAGCATTTTTTTCTGTTCTATTTGTAGCTGCATCAAAATATCCATTTGGAAATTCTTTATATAAATCTTTTACAGCAAGTTCCATTATAGAATCACCAATTCCAATTACACTTAAATTTCTTACTTTATTTTCTAAATCTTGTTCATTTAATTCGGTACTATTTAAATACTCTTGCCATTTTTCTTCTTCTTCTTTTTGTTTTAATAAACGTTCTTTTTGTTTTTCTTCAATAAGTGCTCTATTTTCTTCTAAATCATTTTTTAGTTTATTCATATCATTAGTATAATTTTTTGCAATTATATAAGTATATAATCCATAAATAGTTAGTCCAGTTATTGGAATTAATAATACTATTTTTAATATCTTAAATTTTGACTTATTAATATTATTAAGTGAAAAATATATTAATCCTGAAATTACAATAGTTATTAAAATTATTAATACTACTTTTAATATATTATTTATATTATAATCTTGAATTAAAAAGATTACAGGATATTGTACTAAATATATTTCATAGCAAATGTTAGATAGCGATAATAGTTTGTTTCTCTTTTCTTCTTTCTTTGGGAAAGCTATCGCATAATCAATTAATCTTAAACTTATAAATGTTGCAATAAACATACCTGATTTCCATAGTATTGATTCAGAATCTACTATAAAAAATAAGACAGTTATAATTATTAAATAAGTGTTAAATATTAATCTTTTTAAAATATTATTTTTGAAAACAAATGGTTTGTAATAGACATGAAAAAATCCTAAAAGCATACCAAATACTAGAGAAAATAATCTTGAAAAAGTTCCATAGTAAGCAGGCATTATGTGATTATTTGTAATGTTATCATTAAAGAATATACAGCTAATAACTCCTAATATAATTAGTAAAAGACAAGGCACTATTTTACTTATTATTTTACCTAATTTACTAAGTATCATAAATACAAATGGAAATAATATTTCAACTTGTAGTAATAAAGATATATACCAAAAATGCATAAATGGAGTTGAAACATTTCTTACAAAATAATCTAAGTTAGCATTTAATTGCCAAAAATTATTGTAACCAAATATTATTGATGTTACTTCTGGTTTTAAATTAATCCAATTAAAATTTGTTGTTAATGATATTACTGCTACTGATATAAAAGTAACTACTATAAGTGGTAAATATATTTTTTTTAATATATTTATATAATATTTTTTTAATGAAAATTTCTCTTGTTTAAATGCTGTTACAACACTTAAATATCCACTAAGTACAAAAAAGGTACATACTGCTAGATATCCACCTTTTAATAAATTTAAATGATATAATAAAATAACTATACAAGAAAATATTCTTATAATATCAAGTTGTTTGTAATAATTTTTCTTCATAACTACCTTACCTACGCCTATATTATTATAATACATTTTTCATATAAGTATAAGTAAAATTAGTTATTAGTTTATTAAAAGTTCTATTTTATATTTTTTTAATCAAATACTGTTCAATATTAATTAATGTCAAAAGTTGATTTTTTAGCCATTTTGTGGTATAATTCGTAGCAATAAAAAGAGGGGTTTTGTTATGGAGAAAATTATTACTTATGATGAGTTACCAAAGTCTAATGGACAATCAATATATTTAAGAATGGAAACTGATCCAAGATTGTATGTTACTTTATTATCAAAAGGTTATAAAGTTATAAATAATATATCTTATTCTAATGATTCAACTATTTTTGTTACAGGAAGAAGACAAGATACAAAATGCAGTAGTAACGATGAATATAAAAATACAGTTAATAAAAATATTCAAGATACACTTAAAAGTAATGGTATAGTTAAACCTATTACGACTAATTTTTCTTTTTCTGATTTAATAAATCATAAATATCAAATTCCTTTTGTATTAAAAAATGAAAATCAAAACGGTGGAAGAGAAAAATTCTTAATTAATACTGAAGAAGATTATGAAAATTTAATTTATGCATGTACTTTTCTAATAACAAAAAAAAGTTCTAGTAATTCTAGTGATTTGAGAGAATGTATAAATTATGATAAATATTTAAATTTAAATTTTACTGTACAAGAGTATATTCCAACTCCTAGTGATTATAATACAACTGTTAGAATTTTAACTTCTTCTTCAAATGACTTGTTATATGCTGCATTAAAATATAAAAAGCCTGATAAACATTTAGATGATACTACACTTTTAGGATATCTTTTAAGTGAAGTATTTCCATTAAGTACTAAATCTATTGTTTCTAATACTTTATCTGGTGGAAAGAATATTTTAATTGGGGAAAGTAGTTATTTAGGATTTGAAGAAAAGTTATTAAAAGAACATAATATTAATTCAGAACAATTTTATCATTTGTTAAGTGCTTCTCAAGATGTTCATGAAAAATTTAAATCAGAATTAGGTATTATTTGTGGATTTGATTATATATATGATGCAGAAAGAGAAAAATGGTTTTTGTTAGAATATCATAGTAGACCAATGGTGGGAGATTACTCAAAAAGACAAGGTATTAATTATCAAACTAATGAAGATAGATTAATTGCTGAAGGAAGAGTAAGAGCTACTGCTTTGGGATTAACATTAAAGAAAAGAGTTCGTTAAAATAGACCTGTTAACGAAAGACAGACACTAAAAAGTATTATTTAGACCCTAGATGAGTTTTATACTCAACTAGGGTTTTATATTTATTTTATGTTGTATATTCTTTACATAACCAGTAAAAGGTTCACTTGAATTAGTTATTGTATTATCAATTCATATTCAATTTTTTAAAACAAATAAAAAAGACATATTTAATATGTCTTTAATAAATTACTCCACCCCATTCAACTGCTACAAAGCCTTTACGATTAAATGTAGGTAATTTTTCTTCTTTAATATCTATTTTTTTATCTACTTTTTTAACATGTATTGCAAATCTTAAGATTGAATCAGGTTTTGGACTTATATTAATATTACTATTCTCATTTCTTTCATCAGTTAATTCGAAATAAACTAAACTTTTTCCATTCTTTTCAAGAATTGGAAGCCAGTACATAATAAATTCATTTCTTTCTTTTGGATTTAAACCAATTTCTGATAATTTAGTTTCTAAGAATTCAATTGCATTATCTTTTTCAACATAGAATCCAGTACTAAAATCAACTTTATGATTTAAATTTTCTTCCCAGTATAATCCATAGTAATAGTTTCCTTTACTATCATATAAATCACCATTAGGTTTTGCTGTTACTTCCCACTTATTTTCATATTTTGGATAAGTAGTAGTTAAATTTTCACTTTTATCAAATGTAACTGTTACTTTTGTTTCTTTTTCTGGATATAAGTATAATATTGGTTTTGCATATCCACCAATTTGTTTTAACTCATATTTTTTTATTTCATGAGTATTTATATCAAAGAAATATTCTACTCCCCCTTCACCGCCATTAGTACCAGTTCCAACAATTATATAAATTCCAGCTTGTTTTTCTTGCTCGTTTTGTAATTGATTTTGTTTATAATATCCTGAAATCATTATGTGATAATAATAGCTGTCTTTCCATTCTCCTAATTGATACTCATTACCTTCAATATCTGTTAAGACTAAATTATTATTTTTAATTATTAAGAAATAATTTCTAATTACATCTAAAGTCTTATCTCCTAGTGTTTTTTGGTTTAAAAGTTTTCCATCTCTATCATATTCATATGCAACATTATTTTTATAAACATAAAGTCTATTATCAAATTCATCTACAAAATATGTATCAACACCACTTATTATTACACCCATGTTTTTATCATAAATTGTACCTGGGTTCATATTATCAGAACCTACACAACCTACATATCCAGCAGATATATAGTAATCTCCAATTCCTCTAAAATTATAATATAAGCATTCATCTTTTTTTTCATATACTTCTTCTAAATACTTTTTTTCAAAATTAGAATCAACAATTGATATATGATTACTATTAAATCTATTTGCACTTAACTTATTATTATTTACATATATAAATGAAATAAATCGTTCACCATCATATAGTTTTTTACCTGTTTCTAAATTAAAAAATCCACTATTACCTAGTTCAATTAATTCACTATGATTTGAATCATATTTTACAGAATCTCTATACTCTATTCCATAAACCTTGTCATCGCTCATTTTATAAACTATTTTATATTCATCGTGATTACTTTCTATTGGAAGTACTTTTCTAATTTTTTCAGTAAGATTATAAAGTATAATATCATTTAAATCTTTATATAAAACATAATTTGTACTTTCAGAGAAATTCTTATATAAACTTACATCATCAAATACTTCAATATCGTCACTTACAACTGGAATTTCGCCTACTTCGTATCTATAATCGTTTCCTTTTTCAAAGTAATAAACGCCATTTTTTTGATATACCATTTTATAACTTATTTTTTCTTCTTTGTCATCTTTTTTCTTATCTTTATCTTCTTTTTCTTCTATTTCTTCTTTGTTTGAACTATTCTCATTACTATCTTTTTGAAGAAGTAAGTATGTTAAAACGCCAATTGTTATTAATAGTAGTAATATTATTATTGTTACTATAATCTTTCCAGTTTTTCTTTTTTTTGGTTTTTGTGAATTATCTTCCACAACTTTTTTTTCTTCAATCTTTTTTTCTTCTTTTGGAACTACTTCTTTTGGAGTTTCTTCAACTTCTACTTTTGTTCCACACTTTTGACAAAACAAATCAGTTTCATTAATAGAATTTCCACATTTGGAACATTTCTTACCCATTTTTTTACACCTCTTATTCTATAAAAAGTATAGCATTTATACTTACTAAAATCAATGATTACATTAGATACTTTTTCTAATAACAAAAAGAAAATAGAAAATGGGATTTAGTTAAAAGAGATGTGTTAAATTTAAAAGATTATTTTAAGATACGAAGTATTGATGATAATAAAGTTAAGATGTTAGTTAACGATGCTATGGAGTTCTTATATACTTATACATTGGGGAAAAGATTCTTATCATTAGAAGTATAAGAGTTATTTATTAGTTACTAAAAAAGTTTCTATATAATTAGAAACTTTTAAATTATTTACAAAAGATTTATTTATCTCTTTTTTACTAATCTATATACATCTTCGTGTATATCTTCTATAGAACGCATTTCATCATTTTCACTACATTCTACTTTGTCCCAATCTAGATAATTTGCAACAAACATTGCACTTTTATATACTTTCTTCATGAATTCTAAATCTCTTTCATGAATATCATTTGCTACACCATCATTTTGTTTTCTTTGAGATCTTAATTTTGTAACTAAATCAAAAGGAGCATGTAAGAATATTACATTATCAGGTTCTTTTATTCCAATTTTACCATATTCAAATTCTGTTACATAATCAATGAATTTTTTCTTTTCATCTGGATCTTCAATTAATGCAGATTGATAGATTAAACTTGAGGTTGTATATCTATCTAGTAGAATTATATCTCCTTTGTCATACAATTCTTTTAATTCAGAATGCCATGCTACTGCTCTATCAACAGCATATAGACTATTAATAAAATATGGAGATAACTCTTTTGGATTTCCGAATTCACCTTGTAAATATTTTTCAACAGGTGCTCCATAATAAGCACCATAAGTTGGAAAATGATGATATGCTATTTCTTTTCCATCTTTTTGTAAATGTTCTTTTAATTTTTCAAATTGAGTTGTTTTTCCTATTCCGTCACAAGCACCTTCAACTACTATTAGTTTTCCTTTGTTATTAGGTGTAATATCAGTATTTATCTTGTCCATTGCTTCCTCCTAAATTGATATTTCCCCTTTTGTTCTTATTATCTATATTATCATATTTAAAAGAATTCTTATAGTAGTACTTTATACCTATTTTTAATAAAAAAGAGAAATCTATTATTAATCATTTAACTTAAATATAGCATCTAGCGATATAAGTTAATGTAACAGAATTCTTCCATAAGACAAAAAGAACTTTTTGCCCAGTTGGCGCAAAGTCTTTTTTATTGTAATTCAAATATTTCATTATATTTATTCAATAATTCTTTTCCTGCTTTTTTATTAACACTATATACAAACATTATTTTACCTTTTATGTGATCTTTATAAAATCTATTATATATATTATTTTTGTATTTATGTTCATCTATTCCGTATTTTTTTATGTAATATAGTTCCTGTCTTATCTTCTTTATATATTCTTTGGGAACATTTATATTGGAATTATTGACTATAAGTCCTGTAACTTCTTGTCTAGTTTTATTTGATTGGAATCTGGTCTTTCTTTCATTAATTGTATATCCACATTCTGCTATAATATTACTGACTATTTTTAATAAACCATCATTTATTTTAGATTTATCTCCTGAAAAAGTTATATCATCAGCATATCTTGTGTACGTTATACCTAATTTTTTTGCCAGTCCGAATAGCCTAATATCTAATTTGTATGATACTATATTAGATATAATTGGACTCGTACATGCTCCTTGTGGAAGGCCTTCTTTGTATATAACTAATTTAGTTAAGCAGAATGATAGATCGTTATCATACCCACATAAATTATGAAATAAGTAAAACACTTTTTTAGTATTTATAGACGGAAAGAAATCTTTTAAATCAATATTTAACACCATTTCTTTATTTGTATGTTCCATAGCATTTGTAATAATTGACTTTGAAAATGCAAAACCGTTAGCTGAAGAATGAATATTAATCCTATCTAATATTTCATTTTTAATATAGTTCTGACATAATGATAATGCTTTGTTGGGGACATTTATTTCTCTTTTTCCACCACTTTTCTTAGAAATACTAAAATTATAATAATATTTTTCTGGATTATTTATTATTTTTTTTAAATATTTCCATTTTATTCCAATTAAATTAGACAGATGATATGAATTCAATATAACTGTTTGTTTTTTTTGTTTAATTGTAATTAAATTATTTAATAATTTTTCAATTTTTTCTTTACTATATAAGTTGTTTGAAGATTCAATTATTTCTTTATATTTACTATATTCATCTTTCATAAATCTCAGCATACATCTTGACAATACTTATCATAATATAAAATAATCAGCCACAAAACACAGTTTTGTGATTATTTTATATTATTTTATATTATGATATTATAAGCATAAATTGAGCATAAAGCGAAATTTATTGCTTATAATACCATATTCTAGAAACCTAATCACTATGTAAACGACTCGCTTACTTTTCCTAAGATTTACTTAAAAATTATGCGTAATACCTTTTTTATTTTTTTCGTTTTCCTTAAACAAACTATCAATTACTTTTTCGATATCATTATACAAAAGATTATTTGAAATAATAATACAACCGTTTTTTATAGTTATATATTCGTTATCAATTAATTTTTCTACAAATCTAGTAAATTCTGTCTTGCTCTCAAAATAATTATCATCCAACAACTGATCTATAGTGTAATAACAACCATATGAATAGACAAGAAACTCAAATTCTTTAAATGATAAAGAATATTTATTTTTAAGGTCATTATATTTTTCTAAAAGTATTATTGAATTGTTTTTTATTATCGAATTATTTTTTTTACATAATATTTCTAAACTAACTTCTCTATCAAATAGTTTAATCCATTTTTTCCCTTTATATACTATAGATGGATTCCATATCATAGAAATATCCGAATTTGGAGCTGTTTTATTTAAAACAACATATGCACCTGTTCTATTATATCCAAATTTCATTCTTTTATCTTTGCAGCAATTGCAAATTTCATCAATATAATAAATCTCACTTTTTTCAAACTCATCACTATATCTGTTAAGAGTTATTTTATTTATAATATTTATTTGTGGATATTTCTTACTAATATTATCTTTTGCATTTTTTTGACATGCGTATGTAACTATAATTATTTCTTTCGTTTTTATAATATCCCAAACTTTTTCGATATAAGAAATAATTGTTTCCCCACTACCAATATAGTCATCTATAAAAAGAATTTTGTCAAATCTTTCTATGATATTTTGAGTCAATCCTGTAATTTTAATTATTTGGTTATTATTACATAGCCCTTCTTCAGAGATGAGAGAAATCAATCTAGATGAACTACTATGACTTTTTTCCTTATAATCTACAAGAGCAATTGATTCAGAATAAACTCTCTTTATATATGATACAAAGAATTTATTTACATCTTTACTTTTTATCCATATTAATTTTGAAACAATATTTAATAATTTTTTATAATTTTTCTCATCATTTCTAGCATATTTATAAAGTCTGCTTGTAAATATTTCTTCATCCAATTTATTATCAAACTTAATATTACGCACAACATCCTGTACTGCATTTAATAATATGACCTTTCTCACCTCCTCATATACATTATTATAACATAATATGCTTATTTGAACTATTGCATATATTCCAAGCATTGATTTACTTTATACTGTGTTTTATTTTTTTATCCAATGACATTCATCATCATCCGGATTATCTGTGATAAATGCAGGTTTAATTACACCTTTTACCATCCACATTTTTTTTAGTGCAGTTTTCAATACATTTAAATCATAATTAAGATCATCTGCTATTTTTTTTGTTGTTATTGCATAATTTAAACAAACATATTCATATGTTTCCTCGTAGTTAAAATCATGTTTTTCTATTATATGTTTCTCTTTTGTTCCTAAACAATTTAATTCTATTATTTTAATCATTTCTTCAATGCTTTGATATCTTTTTTCTGGCTCATTACATAAGCATTTATTTACCATTTTATCAATTACATTTATTTTATCTCCGTCTATTATGCGTCCCAAGTTGACTCTTTCTGTTCCATTATGTGATTTACCAGTTACAACATATTGAATTATTTGCCCTATTGCATAAATATCCATTGTTTCTTTTGGAATAGCACTTTTTTCCATCTGTTCTGGTGCAGAAAATTTTCTGTTACATAAAAATTCTTTTGATATTGTGTGTCCAGTATTTTCAAATTCTTTTGGGTTAAAATATGCAATTCCAAAATCAGTTAATACTATATTGTTGTTTTCATCTAATAAAATGTTTTCAGGTTTAATATCACGATGAATAATACCTTTTTTATGTATCTCCTTTACTATTTTCAAAAATTTATATATAAAAATAATTAGCTCGTTTTGATTAGTTATTCTATAATCAACAAGACTTTTTTCGTATTTTTTCATAATAATAAAACATATTTTTACTTTTTCAAACTCAACTTCTTCATATGAATACAATTCAACTACACCATTAACTTTTTGAAGTGACATAAAAACATTTACAAATTCATTAAAAAATCTGTTTGACTTATTTTTATCACTTTCAAATAATACTTTTATTGCAATTTCTTTACCATTAAGAATTCCAAAAAGGATTCTCCCATTTCCACCTTGTATTCCAGGATCTTTTATGTTTGTAATTTGCCCATATTTTGTATTTAAGCCATTATTTTTTGCTTTATTACAAAAACTCTTGATTATTTCTTTGTATTCTTTAGACTCTTTTTTTTCATTTGATACTTGTTTTTCAATATCATTAAAGTTCTTTATTTCAAATTTATAATTAAGTAAATCGTATTCTATAAAGATTCTTTTAAATTGTAAATAATCATTAATTCTAATAAATAAACTATAGATTATTTTCCAATAGTATTCCTGAGGGGAACTTCCATATGTTATTTCATCTACAAGATATTCAAATCGTTCCATTGAAATCAATTCTTTAAAAAACAAGTCAACTTTTTTGTTTGTTATAGCATAATCTACTACTTTTTCCATATATTCCCATCTTGACATCTTTTTTCCAGTATTTGTTATTCTTATTCCAATTAATTCACCAAATGAACATATATCTTCTATTTTCATATATGGCATTCTTAAATCTTCATATATTGCTTTAATATCAAGTGAAGTACTTCCAATAAACAAATCTATTATTTTTTTGTTTTTTATTACATTCCATTCACCCATATATCCTCCTGTTTTTTACACCATGCTATTATTACTTCCATTTATATTCAGTAAATCTTCCACCTGATATCTTTTCAATCTTACCTTCATTTAATAATGTACTTAAAGATCTTTCTATCGTTGTTTCGCTTATATCAGGACATCTTTCCATTAAATAAGCTTTATTAATAGGAGAAACACTTTCCATAAATAGAATACTAATTCTTTCAATAGCAGTCATCTTCTTATTTGTTATATACTCAACTCTTGAAGAAAACTCTTTATAAGCAGATAAGATTACACCAAGATAGTATTCTACAAAGTAAGAATAATCATTTTCATTATTATGCCAATTTACTGAACTATTTTCTAATGAATCATAGTATGTTTCTTTTGTTTCTTCTATTATCTTTTCTATACTAATATATTTACCTACAATATATCCTGCTTTATATAATAGTAATAATGTTAATAATCTACTCATTCTACCATTTCCATCATTAAATGGGTGGATAGAAACAAAATCTAATATAAAAATAGGAATTACAAGTAATGGATCTATTTCTCCTTTACTTATTATTTCATTATAACTATTACATAGTTCTTCTATTGCTATTGGTGTTTCAACTGGAGATAATGGTGTGAATCTTATTCTTTTTGTTCCATCTTCTAAAGTTTCTTCAATATAGTTTTGAGAATTCTTAAATTTACCACCATAACTAATTCCAGAATATTTATATAAATCTCTATGGAATTGTAAAATAACACTAGAGCTTATATTAATATAATCATAATTTTCATGTATCGTATTTAATACATCTCTATATCCTGCTATTTCTTCTTCATTTCTATTCTTAGGTTCTACTTTATTATTAACAATTTCACTCATTCTTTGATCTGTAGTATAAATTCCTTCAATTTTATTTGAAGCGCTTGTACTTTGAACTTTTGCAATAGATAATAAACCAGATAAAATATCTGGCTTTGCTTCAATATATAATTCTTGTTTTCCTTTATATTCATGAATACTAGATAATAAGTTAACAATATTATTATTCATTAAAGATTCTGACTCTTTTACTAAATCAAATGTTCTCATTTGCATCATTTCTCCTTTCATTTGCACCATTATAGCACAAAATGATGCAATTAACAATATATATGATGCAATTAAAATTTAATATAGATCTACAAATCCATATTTGTTTTTTTCTTGATGTGATATACTGATAATAAGAGGATTTGAGTATGAAGAATAAAGAGTTGGTTATTTCCGATGCTATTAAAAGAGGTAAATGGTTGGATATTATATATAAAAATAGCAATAATGAAACTACTTACTTCTGGATAGCAATCAATGATATTAATTTAAAAGAAAAGATATTAATCTGTTCAATTTTTAATGAACCAAAAGGTTTAAATGTTTTAGGAAATATCGATCTTAGATTTGATGCAATAGAATCTGCAAAAATTCTAGAATTTACAAATTATGATGTTCCAGAAGAATTAATAAACAAATTAGAAACTCAAATAGAAGACGCTAAGTGGCTTAAATTTGAAACTTTTAACAATAATATTCTTAGATATTATTATAAATGTAATGAATATGATAATGATCCATATCAAAAAATATCGTTTTTGATTTATGGTGTTGATAGAGATATTCTATTGAAAAATAAAGTGATTAAATTAAATGATGATCAAGAAAGACAAGTAATAAGGTATATCAAAAATTATGACAAAAAAATTGATGGAAATATTAATTATCTTGCTTTGTCATTTCTTTCAATAGATATTAATAATAAAAAATACGTTGTACTATATTATGATGTAAGGTTTAATCCTGATAATAAAGAATTATCTATAAATTCAAATCCTAGAGTAAATGAAAGTTTCTTAATAGAAGGAAAGAAATATTCTTTAAGTACATATATGGATATAGATCCAAAAGAATTTGTAAACAATATAACAAATAATTTGAATGAATATTTAAATCCATATACAGAGATTATTAGAGCAAACTTAAGAGCAGGAGAAATAATTAATCAGTTACCGGAATTTTTAATTTTAGAAAGAGCAATAAGTGCTAATTTAGCTCCTACTTATTCTACTATTACAGAAAAAATTGAATCTGGAGAACTAGAATATCCTTTAAAAGCATTCTTTGGTAATGCAAGAAGATATGGTATTAAAAGAAAAGAGCCATCAATCGTTATATATGATAGCAAAGTAAATATAGATCAAATGAGAGTTATTTATAACACTATGAAGTATCCAATCAATTATGTTCAAGGTCCTCCTGGAACAGGTAAAACTCAAACCATATTAAATGTAATATTAAGCTCATTCTTTAATAATAGATCAGTTTTGATATGCTCATCAAATAATAAACCAATAGATGGAATATTAGAAAAACTAAAATTTTCATATAACGAAGATAATGATGTGCCATTTCCATATTTAAGATTAGGTAATATAAATGAAGTGTTAAAATCAACTAAAAGAATAATAGACTTATATAATTACAGCATAAATATAGAACCTAATGAAGAAGTATTAAATAAAATTAAAGAAAAAACAAATGAAAACAATAAAGAACTTGTTGAGACTTTAAAAAGATACGAACTAAAAAAAGAGCTATTAAGAAAAAAAGAAAGCGCATATCATTTATTATCAAGTATTGATAATCCAAACAATCGTCTTTATTCTAAGACAAAAGAAGCTTTAGAAAGGATAACAAATGAATATGATTCAATACCTGAAGTAACTAATGATGATGTTCTTAAACTAGTTTATACTGTTTCTGAAGATATAAACTTTAAACATTATATGTTTTTTGAATCAATAAAATATGTTAAAAAATTGAAACAACCTAAGTATTCTGAACTTATTAATATTTGTTTAAAAATATCTGATTCTGAAAAAGTTACTGAATTTAATAAATGGTGTGCTCTTGACGAAAATATAAAACTTTTAGAAGACGTCTTCCCTATTATTTTTACTACTAATATATCATCTCATAGATTAGGGACAGCAAATCATACTTTTGATTTAGTTATTATGGATGAAGCTGGACAATGTAATGTTGCTACTGCTTTGCTTCCTATAGCAAGAGCTAAGCAACTATTATTAGTTGGAGACACTAATCAGTTAAAACCAGTAATTGTACTTGAAGATAATATAAACAAGATTTTAAAAAATGAATTTAAGATACAAGATGACTATGATTACTCGAATCATTCAATATTAGATATAATGAAACAACATGATAAAATATCTAATGATATAATGTTAACCTATCACTATAGATGTGGTAAAAAAATAATAGATTTTTCAAATAAAAGATTTTATAACAGTAGTTTACATTTAGATTATTTAAAGGATGATGGTTCATTATCTTTAATTGATGTTAAAAATATTAATTCAAAAAATAAAAATGAGAACTATGAAGAAGCACAAGAAATAATTAATTACATTAAGAGAAATGATTTAAAAGACATTGCTATTATTACGCCATTTAAAAATCAACAATATTTAATAAATGACTTACTAAAAGAGAATAATATAAATAACGTTACTTGTGGTACTATTCATCAAATGCAAGGAGGAGAAAAAAGTACAGTAATTATTTCTACTTCACTTTCGCCAAAAACTAGTAAAAAGACATTTGACTGGATTAAGAATAATGCAGAAATAACAAATGTTGCTGTAACAAGGGCTAAAGAGAATTTGATAGTAGTTACAGATGTTGAAGCACTAAATTCCTTATCAATAGATAAAAATGATGATTTATATAATTTAGTTAACTATGTTTCATCAAATGGAAAACTAGAAGTTCCTCCTAACGATTCATATTCAATTCAAATCGGAAGTTCTAATGGTAGTAAAAATGAAGATATGTTTTTTAAAACTATATCTCACTTCTGTAGTGTAAATAATATATTTCAAGCAAAAAGAAATGTTAAAATATCGACACTCTTTCCTAATGATGAAGATTTAGCAAAATCTAAATTAGAATTTGATGTTGTGTTATATCAAATTGATGATATTAAATTAATTCCAAAAATTGCAATAGAATTGCAAGGTGGGGAACATTTTGGAAATATAGACAGGGAAAAATGTGATGCAAGAAAGAGTGAATTATGCAAAAAAAAAGATATCATCTTATTAGAGATACCTAATTCATTTGCTAAATCATATGAAACAATTAAAGACTTGATATTAACAAGTTGTGGATTAGAAATAGAACAATTAGAACTATTCTGAATGGTTCTTTTTGTTTTTATTTTTAACCATATTTATAAAAGCTGACTCCCAAGAATTAATTATTGCAGCAAATTTTAAACTTTCTTTGTCCTCTTTTCCTTCTAAATATTTTTTTACTTTCTCATCTAAATAAGGTTTATATTCATTGAATATTGAATTATCAACTGATAATCCATTTCCAAATCCCATATATATGTATGTATATTTGCCTTTGTAATTCTTATCATCAGAATTTTCCCAAGTCTCATACCATTTAGGAAATTGTTTTGAGGCATCTTGTAATGAAATATATTCACTTTTTTTTAAATCTTTATTTCTATACATCCATCCATCAATTCTATAAATCTTAAAATCATTACCCTGTTTAATAATAAATGTTGATCCATCTTCATCACCCATTCTTCCTGGATTTGTAATAAACATAACATCGTCTTCATTTAATTTCAAAAAGTCTTCTTTTGATATTTTATTTTCTATGAATTCCATAATATCACCTCATAAAATTATATCATAATTATTTTTTTCCAATGAATAGTAATAGTACTATTACAGATACACCTAATTATGCTCTCTTCAGGGGGAAAAAGAATACCCTATTTTTTTGTCATATTTTTCATTATTACTGTATTATCACTTGCTATATTTCTCGTAAATAGCCATATTTTACCTATCATGTTCTATGTAGTTGTTCCCCATTTGTTCCCAAGAAAAAAAGTGATGATTTATTTTCAACACTCTCAAATATTAATTCTTAAATAATTCTTCCCACTTTTTTATATTTTCTTTGTCTTCGTCACTTAATAAATAATTCATTATGACTTTAGATAATCTTTCCACATCTTCTTTTTGATGCAACACATGTATTCTTCTATGGCAATTAGGACATATTGCAACAGTATTATAAATTGCATCAGGACCATTCTCTGCTAATGTAATGACATGATGTGATTCAAGATACGGTCTTCCATTTTTATCTTTAAATGGTGCTTCTTTTCCACAAAGATCACATATACCATTAGCTCTTTCTTTGGTATACTCTGCTATATATTGATTTCTTTCACGATAAATTGTTTTAACTTCCTTTGTAGAAACATTTTCTGTTTCAGCAATTTTAGCTCTACTTTTTATTTCATTAGAATTAAATTTTCTTACTTCTTTTAATTTTTCGTTTTCGCTTTTTTCAATATCTTCAATATCTATTATCAATGATTTAGATTGATCTAATCTTTTTAAAGGAAACTTTATTACTTTTCTAATAACACCATTTATATCTGCTTCTTCTGATTGATATGGTGTTCCAGCTAACTCTACCTCACCATCATAATAATATTCATTATCTTTATATGATTCAAATAAATATACTTTAATTCCCTCTCTTTTTGCAATAGTTAAAGTTTTATTTTGGGCATAAGAAATGCTTTGGTCATTCTCTGTTCCCATTCCAGTATAATTTAATATTCCGTCATCTGTCCATTGATCATCATACAAAGGGTTATTATGCTTCGCTATTAAAACCAATGAATTAGTTTCCTTAGATCTTCTCATTCCACCCATATTTGAACATTTAAAAGTATTCGCTATTTCACTATTTGAATATACATTTCCTACTCTCAAATCTTCTATACCACAATAATGATCCATTTCATCAGAATAATTATCTTTCAAATAATCAGCTAATGACTCATTACTCAAAATACCATTTTCTTCTAAGAACTTAAAATCCTCAGCATATTTATGATTGCCGCCTTTGAATTTCAAGAAATGTTCATACATATTTCCTGTATATTTTATATATTTAATTCTACTATATTCTATTTGAACTCTTTTCTTATATTTTTCATATTCAGGATGATTGTTTATAAAATCTAAAGTTTTATCAAAATTATCTAATACAAATTTTACTCCTCTATCCATTATTTCATCTCCATAACATATTTTGCCAAAGGTATATCAGCAGGTGCTAAATCATAATTTAATAAATCTGTTTTATCAACCCATTTGTATTCAGAATGATCATGCAAATTAAATTCACCAGATAAATATTTACACCTATATAATTTTAAATCAACTGTTTTAGTAGGATATTTACACACATTATTTATTAAAAAACTTTCTGCACTAATCAATAGTTCAAATTCCTCTTTTATTTCTCTCTCTATAGCATGTTTTTCATCTTCATTATCTTGAACTTTTCCACCAGGAAACTCCCATTTACCAAAAACGTTCGGATCTCCTGTAGATCGTTTTGCTATTAATACCTTTTCATCATTTTCTATTAAAGCCGCAACAACATTAATCATATTATTTCACCTTCACAATTATTATACCATATAAAAAATCAATAATTTTATAAACTCTAAAAATTTAAATAATTTATTAAAAAGTTTTATTTTTTGGTGAATACATGTTGACCCTTTCGTTTTTTTAAGGTATAATAGATTATAGTGAGAAAGGAGGAAAAAATGAAGACAAACATTATATACCAAAAATCAAGTGAATCTATGAAAGAAATCGATGATGAATCTGTTAATATGATTGTCACATCTCCTCCTTATAATATTAACATTAATTATGGTAATAAAACTAATAAAGGTAAAATTACAGCAAGTAAAGGAATTAAATACAAAGACAACTTAGAAGAAGAGGAATACCGTAAAATGTTAAAGCATGTTTTCTCAGAATGTAAACGTGTATTAAAAAAAGATGGTTCAATTTTTATAAACATTAAAAATAGATATAATAACGGAATAATTATTCCACCATTTTGGATTCAAGACTTCTTTGAGGACATGTATTTAAAAAATATTATAATATGGAATTTTGATTGGGGCGGTTCTACCAATAAAAGATTTGCTCCTAGATATGAATATGTTTTTTGGTTTACAAAAAATAAAGAGAACTATAAATTTAATTTGGATGCAGTTAAAATACCTGCTTTAAACTACAGACCAGACAGGTATAAAAGTCAATTAAAAAATCCTAGCGATGTATGGAAAATATCTATGGTATCTGGCAATTTTGAAGAAAGAACTGAACATCCAGCTCAATATCCAGAAAGGTTAATTGAAAGAATAATAGGATGTTCGACAGTTCAAAATGATATTGTCTTAGATCCATTTATGGGTTCAGGAACAACTGCAGCTGTTGCAAAAAAATTAAATAGAAATTATATTGGATATGAAATTGTACCAGAATATATTGAAATATCAGAAAACAGATTAAAAAAAATACAGAAAGGAGAGTTATTAGATGAACGAGAACATTAGAATTGAGTTCGGTGATTGCAGGGAATTATTAAAAACTATTCCCGATAATTCAGTCACATTAGTAGTTACTTCTCCTCCATATAATATTGGAAAAAAGTATGGCAAATATAGCGATAAAATATCATTAGAAGAATGGAAAGAATTAATTAATGATGTTACCAAGGAAATCTATAGAATATTAAAACCAAACGGAAGTTTTTTCTTAAATTTATCTCCTATACCATTAGGAAACGATAAAGAGATTCTACCTTTACCTTACATAGGCTATGATATTATGAAAGAAAATAATTTCAAAATTAGAAATATAATAACATGGACTTTTAATAATATGCAAAACTGTACGAATAGATTATCTGGTCGATATGAAAATATTGTGTGGGGTGTAAAAGATTTAAATAATTATATTTTTAATTTAGACGAAGTACGAATACCATATATTACCAAAAATGATAAAAGATTAGTTGGTGGTATTGGTAGAAACCCAACTGACGTATGGTACTTTGACAGAGTAAATAATATGACTAAGAAAAAATTAGATCTTACTCATCCTACAATTTATCCACTACCTATGATTGTTAGAATATTAAAAATGAGTAGCAATATTGGAGATACAATATTAGATCCTTTTGCTGGAAGTGGAACTTCGCTGGTAGCCGCAAAGATTCTAAATAGGAAAGCAATAGGCTTTGAATTAGATACTAAATACAAAAATGAATGTGAAAGAAGACTAGCTACTGAAGGAAATATTCCTGCATCTGTATTTGACGAATATAAAAGTGATGAGGAAAAAAAGCAAGCATTTTTAAATGCTATATCAAATCTAAAAATAGACAAATAAAAGGCAGAAACACTGCCTTTTTATAATTGTTCAAAAATAATAACTAACCCTAAATTCAAATCATTTGGATAATCTTTGCAAAAATCTTGAATTGAAGAATAATTAGATATTACTTCGCAAAGTTTTCTATGTTGTCTAACTGCATGAAGTCCCATTAATTGTCTACTAAAATAGTTTGCTTCACTATCAGTATCTTTAATTGAATACAATTTTTTTATCCTATTAACACTATTGGCTTCTTCACAAACATCACAACCACACAAATCCATTTTATCGTCAACAAGATTTATATCAACGTATTGACATGGTTCTTTTCTAAGTGTATTGTTTGAATTTATTCCACCTACAAAATATTTACTAAACTTTGCATCTGCTGGAGAAGTAGTAGAAAAGACATATTTAGTAGATTTTGCATTACCATCTCCTACTCTTCTAACAGGAGAAGCAGCATCAAAAGAAGTAGCACCACTAAAGTAATTAGTTGCAATATTAGGATATCCTCCACAACCTAATGCGTGAATAGGTCTGTTATCAGCTATTAATTCACGTACAATTTTTGCAGCCCTAGCAGGACCAACAGTAGATATATAATCTTTTTTTCCTGTTTCATTAAAATCTATATCCTTATACCAACTTTTATCGAGTTTCTTATAACTTGCGATACCACCTAATGCAAATCCCCAAAATTTGTAACTATGCTTTTTTTCCAAAGACAAAACGAACTCAGTACATTTTTTATAATCTTCCTGCAAATCACCATGAATAGTTGCCAACACATTTGGATAATAATCCGGATTTTCTTTTAAATATTTTATTGTTTCCTCTAACAATATATTATTAACTTCATCAGTATTCATAGAATTAAAGAATTTCTTTAGTTCAACATCGGAACCTTCGCCGTCTTTTTCAGTATATTTTCCACCTAAATCAAAAGATACAACAATATCAATCTTTAAATTATTAGCAAAGTTATAATATTCTTTCATTTGAATAATTAATTCATCAATAAATTTATCAAATTTGTAGTTTACTTTTTTTGCTACATATTTAACAATGTTAAATGCACCTGAATCAAGTAGAAATACTTTAGAATTAAAATCGTATTTTTTAGGCTTATATCCGTTATATATCTCACCTTTTTTTATCAACATGTTTCTAATATCATTATACACATCACCAATTTTACTATAACCGGATAGATCATCAAATGCGTGACTTTGAAAAGAATGTGGAATATTATTATTTATATAATAGTAATTTATTAATGCTGGTGTATCTCCTGTTAGTTCAGCATAAACTATTTCTCTATCCTTATCCCCATTACCTCCACCATAATTATATACTTGAAAAAAAGATGGAATTGGTAATTTTTTCCCATGAACATCATAATTCATTTTTATCACTCCTAATTCATATTAACGCCATTTTTTTGCATATCCTTTATGATAGAAACCAACTCTTCTAATGTACCCATTTCTAAAAATTTAGAATATATTTTTTCTTTATATACAGATTGAGGATTTTTTTCTAAATCTCCTTCTCTCTCCTGCCTTTCAAATACTTTCTCATTTATAAGCGTTTCCTTAACCTGTTCACTTGTTTCAAAGAATATTCCTTTTACACATGGATAATCTATCCAATGAATATAAAAAACAGGTCTCTCGATATCAGATTCAATAATTTCAAGTTGTCTTTCAATTTTTGCTTTGTCAAGAGTAGCACTACCCTCATAGCAATATCTATTAATCTTTTGAATTGCAGAAATAAAAGGAGCACAATGATACTTAACTTCAAAATAAGCCAATATTCCTTTATCTTTTCCCAAAATCATACAATCAGGATATTTCTTATTGCTTTTATCTCCGTGAGTTGCTTTAATCTTTAAGTGATCAGTAAAATAATCTATTAAAATATTTTCAAAAAATTGGCCCATTATGACATCATACTTAACATGACTTTTATTTCTTGGATTCATAAAATATGTACCGCATTTTTTACACATATCCTTTAATTGCGGAATTTCTTCTTTTAATTCCTTAACTTTTTTAGGATCTTCTATATTGTTTTCTTTATACATCTTATCGAAACATTCATCATTAAAATCATCATAAGTTAACTGGTTTTCAAATGTAGGCACATTCTTAAAAAAGTCATTTATTCTATCCCTATATATATCCAAAATTTCATTATACATACTACCACTCCACCACAAAATAAGTTTCTTATAATAAAATTATAACATATATTTATGCAATTTTTGATTTTTCGATATAAATTTGTTGCAAAAAATCAATTTTAGAGTGATTAATACAAGGATTGGAGGATAGATATGATTAGAAAATGTACAGACGAAGATATAAGTGATGGGGAATGTGAAAAGGTTATTGATCCTTTTTATGATAATTACGATAGTTATCTAGAAGAATATGTTATTCCTGAAGTAATAGCATTCTATATTGCTAGCTCATTTTATAGAAATGCTATGTGGGAAGCAACTTTTAAACAACATTTTAATTCTGCATATGATACATTTAATCTAATATGTAAGAATTATAAAAAAATGAAAGCTGAAGTTATTAAACTACTCAGGTTGAAGTATTCTTTAGAAATAATCAGTGAGGATCCTTTGGACTTCAAAATAATTGAGTATTAGTGATTGCTAATCTCTTTTTTATTGTAGTAGTAATAATACAATAAAAATATATATTATTTTCTTATTCTTATTCTTATTCTTTCCTTATCCTTATTCTTATCCTTATCCTAGGAGGTCATTGATTATTATTCGATTTTAATTTGATTATAGTTTGATTTTTATTTGATTTATTTTTGACTTTGTTTTGTTTTATGAATGATTTATTTTCCAAAAAACTCACGGAAAATATAATTTTGTGTGTATTTAGGTGGCAGGTCGGTATGTAAAATTATTTAAATAAAAAGAGCTATCCCCAGGGGGGATGCCTAAAATGGAAAGTCAATGTTATGATAACTTACTTCATAATCATCATCCCAACATTCTCCCTTAAACCAATTAGAACCGTTTTTTATTGTAATATCAGGAATGTCCTCATTTTTTAAATATTCTATATAATCATCTAATCCCTGCTCTATGGTATCAAATGTTTCTCCCTTTTTTATTGCTTCATTATAATAATATAGAGCTTCTTTTTTACCTACTCTTTTAGGATATTTATTCCATAGCAATTCAAATTGATTCATTATTTTAGGATCAACGTCAGAAGTATCAAATGAGTTATACTCTTCTTCTTTTTGTTTTTCTGAATTAAATTCTTCTTCTTTTTCCTCTTCTTCATTATTCTTTTTTCTTCTCATCTCATCTATGGTAACCAATGGTAGACCATCTGGCAACCTTTCATCATCAAAAAAGTAATAAGTCTTATTATTTGGATTTACACCTATCATTTCTCTTTCGTTTTTAAAATATGTAGGATGATATCTATCCTTTCTTAATTGATTATTTGCAAGCCAATGTCTTATAACTATTGGCCCTGAATCAAATGTATAAATATACCCTTTATCCACTAATGTTTGAATATCATTTTCAGAGCATTCTGCAAACTTGGTAATCTTTTTAGGGTTTCCTACAAAGCCATCATCGTCTGCTCTTGAACCAAATTCATAATAAAGTAATCTTGCCATAGGTGGCAAATCAGTAAATTGGTCTGAATCAACTATATCTAGACTAAACATTCTTCTTCTAGCCATCTATTGTTTCACCATGCTTGTAATTAGGAATATTAAAATAATCAAGAACCATATCCATCGGAACTAATCCATTTTGTACTTTTGACTTTCCATCATAAAACTGATCACTTATTACATTAAAAACTTCTCTTGCTTTATTTCTGCCAATAGCACCAATATCCATTATGTCTTTGATATTAGCCCATTGATATTCTGCTATTTTTTCTATTTCTTCTTTTGTTAATATTTTTCTTCTTTTTCCCATAATAAAAATCCTTTCTATTGTATTTAATATATTATTTATTTGCTTAAAGTTTCTCAGACTCTAATTCAATATTAATGCATTATCTTTTGCTGAATATTCAAATTTGCTAAATTTAGCATCATACAGTTTTAACATCTTATTTAACATTTCCATATTCGGAATTGTTTTTTTAGTTTCATAACTCCTTAATGTAACTGTACTTATTCCTAATGCTTCACTGGCTTTTTCTATTGTATATCCAGCATTTACTCTTAATGCTTTAAGTGTTATTTTCATTCTTTCACCTCCTCCTATCTTCTTCTCCATTATAGGATAAACATTTCTGTTTGTAAATATCTTTTTATCATTTTTATCATTTTTCTTTACTTTTGTGTTGACAAATTTATCATTTTATTTTATTATGATATTGGAGGTAGCAAATATGAATAAAGTTGAAATGAGAAAAGTCTTAGCTAATAATCTTGTAGCATTATTAGACTATAAAAAGATATCAAGAAAGAATATTGCTGATGATCTTAAATTATCTTATACAAAGGTATGTGATTGGACAAGAGCAAGAACCTATCCAAGTGAAATTGAATTGGGAAAACTTGCTAATTATTTAGAAACTACTGTTGAACAATTAACTGATGGTGATTCATTAATTAACGATAATGGTTTTGAACCTGAACAATCATCAAAAAAAGCCAAGATATCTGTAATTGATATTAGTTCTGAAGAATGGATTATTCATCCTATCGATTATGAATGGGTTTCTACTAAATATCTTACACCAGAAACAGGATATTTAATGTTTGATGTTGTTGATGACTTAATGTCACCTAAATATGATATTGGTGATACTGTATTAGTTGAATTCCTAAATAATAAATCAATTAAAGAAGATGGAGATTATTTAGTAAAATTAAAAGAATTTGATTCTTGGTTATTCATTCATATTTATGTTAAAAAAGATGGCTACTTAGTTGCACCACTTAATAACAATAATTCAAAATCAATCTTACCTAAGTTTTATACAAAGAAAGAATTCACAGAAAGTGCTACACAACCTCATAAGGCTATAAGAGTTTCTAAAAATATATAAAAAAAAATCTCGTACTGGAATACGAGATCAATCAGAAATACCGTTTTGTTCGAGTCTGAGAAACTTTAAACAAATAAACATTATATAAATACAATGTAATGGGATTTCCTAAATTAATTATACCATTTTTATATAATATTACAAGTTTTTAACGGTATTTCCTTTGTAGAAAGGAATTTTTATATGGGTGTGTATAAAGATAATAGACCTACTAAAGATGGTAAGATATGGTTTTATAAGACTCAATATGAAGATATTGATGGTACTCATAAAACTAAGAAATCAGGTAGATATGCAACTAAAAAAGAAGCAGAAGATGCTGAGTTTGAATTTAAATTAAAACTAAGAGAATATGAGAATACTAATAATGTAACTTTTGAAGAAATGATTAGAATGTTTATTGATTTTAGAAAAGATAAAGTTAAAGAAAATACGTTATATGGTTATAACAATAAATTACCTTATTTAAAATCATTATACAAAGTTAAACTTAAAGATTTTAATTACCCTACTTTTGAAAGATGGCACGATGAAATAAATAGTACACGTCTTGCTACAAGAACTAAGAATGACATTTATAAATTATTAAAAACTATTTTGAATTATGCTACTGCATGGCATGAGTTTAACTTTGCTAAGGTATACCCTAAAATGTATAACTTTAATGATCCTAATGAATTTCCTAAAGAACAATTATTTTTTACTTATGAAGAATTCAAACAATTTCTTTCTGTTGAAACTGATATCAAATGGATTGGTATTTTTGAGATATTATATTACTGTGGGTTAAGACGTGGAGAGCTTAGAGGATTACAATGGAAAGATATCAATTTTAAAGATAGAACTTTAAGTATAACCAAACAAATAAATGACCGTTGTGGATCCATCAAAAATTGGCGATTTTCTGTTCCTAAAACCAAAAGTAGTATAAGAATCTTAAAGATGCCACAAGTCCTTACAAATGACCTTAAAATGATGAAATACGAGGCAGAAAAGGTTCCAGGATTTAATGATAATTTCTTTGTCGCAGGAGATATGCTTCCAGTATGCAGTAATACACTTACTAATCATAAAAATGTTAATTGTAAATTAGCTGATGTTAAACAGATCCGATTACATGATTTCAGACATTCTTGTGCATCTCTTTTAGTTAATAAAGGAGCTAATGTTCAAGTAGTAGCCAAATACTTAGGCCATACAAAAGTTGAAGAAACTTTAAAAACTTATTCACATCTATTTACAAGTACTTTGGATGAAGTAGTTGCCGTAATAGATAATTTAGATAATAATAAAACCGATGATAATTAGTCACCGGTATTTTTGTTAATAAATCCAAATAAAAATTGGCGATTTAAACCATCATTAAACTCTTGCCTATAAATTGCATTTGAAATCATAAAATTCATATCTATATTCGAACCTTCTTTACTAACCTTTAATAAATAATTATTTACAAAATCAGCTTGTGCTGGATCAGTTAGAAGTCCAAATACGTCTACCTCATCATAATCAAGTGTTAAATTCTTATTCTTGTTTATTATTTCAGATCTTTTTATAAAGTATTCCTCAAAAAGACCATAATCAACACATGCAACTTTAGTTAAAGTTAAAAAGTCTATATAATTCCAACAAATAGGATAAACATCAACTTTCTTTATTCTTTCAGATTTAATTTTTTGAATATTAGTTTGTAAAAATTCAATATTATATAAGCTCAGATTTATATATATTACTTTTTTCTCTGCTACATTAATTTCAACTTTTTTACCATCCTTTGTTCTAAAACAGTAATTTCCTTCTTTTAAATATTCATTTAAGTCATTAATTGTTTTATAGCCATTTCCAAACACTTTTTTAAAATTTGAATATAACTCTTCATCATTATCAAAATCATATATATCAAAAGCACCTGATTTGCACTCAAAAATTACAATTGTTTTTTCTAATTCCATCAAAATATCTATTTCATGATTTCCTTTTTTATAATCATATTGTAATGATTTATATTTTTTTGCATTTGGAAAACAAATTTCTAAATTCTTAAAACACACATTTTCAAACGCTTTTCCTCTGATATCCGAAAATTTATCATTTCCCAAATATTCTTTAATCTTTTTAGAATAAATGCTATATAAATTATAAAGAAAATCCCATATAAAAAATAGATAATAATGTCCATCATTATTTATAATTCTATAAACATCTTTTAAATTCTTAATATCAGAATAATTAATGCTGATATCATTTAATATTAAATCAATTTCATCTGTGAATTCATTAAAATAATTATATATTTCTTCTTTAGTCAAATAACATTCTTTAACTAAAGGATTTCTCTCTTCAAATTCCTTTTTTTCTGTTAAATCTTCAATCGTTCTATAGTAATTGTAAAACAGTACAATTCTGCATAAAATGACTGTAATAACGGCATGTAACATATCATAGCTATATCCAAATATTTTTTTCCATATATCTTCACCTATCATTTCATACAAAACATCAAGTCTTTTTAATGTTTCTCCTAATGGATATGTAAAATGCAGTGTACTTCTAGCAGAAAAGAATGAATCATCAGATGAGCTCTTAATCATTTCATCAATATCTTTATGTCGTTCATTTTTAAACAAATCAACTAACTCATTTATTTTTTTATCTTTTATATTATTCTGTGATAAAAAATAAACGAATTTTATTACATCCATATCACACATTAGATTAAGAGTTCTATTTATATTATAATAATCTTCATATATAACTTTTAAATATTTATCAATCATATATCTCACCACAACAATTATATCATATACAGCTTTTAAGCCACTATTTTAAAAAAACTAACAAAACTTGTTCCCGAGTTGTTCCCAAGAATTATTTTCAAATTCCTATATACTCACAAGCCCTTATAAATACTGGCTTAAATCATTTCCAATTTTTCGTTGGATGTGGCAGGGGTAAGAGTGCATATAAAAAATCACATATTAAAAACTAATAAAAATGAAATATTAGATAATAACTCTAGAATTGGTTTTAGTTTATATGATTTAGATAAGAATAACGAAATAAAAGATATCAACAAAATTGTTGATGAAAATAATGCATAAAAAAACTGATTTTAATATAAAATCAGTTCATTTTAATTAAAATACAATTTTCTTTGCTATGTAGTCAATTAATTTATCTATTTTAACTACTTCTTGCTTCATAGTGTCTCTATCTCTTACTGTTACGGTATTATTTTTAAGTGTTTCATCATCTACTGTTACACAGAATGGTGTACCAATTACATCTTGTCTTCTATATCTTTTTCCAATATTACCTGTTTCATCATATGATGTTGAGAATTTTTTTGCTAATATATCAAACAATTCATTTGCTTTTTCTGAATGTGCTTTTTTAATAAGAGGTAAAACTGCTACTTTATATGGTGCTATATATGGATGTATTTTTAATACTTCTCTTGTGCTTCCATCTTCTAATTTTTCTTCATTATATGAATCTATTAATGTACATAAAACAGCTCTATCTAATCCAACTGTTGATTCTACAATATATGGAATATATTTTTCATTAGTTTCAGGATCAGTGTATAACATACTTTGACCACTGTACTCTTGGTGTTTTGTTAAATCATAATCACTACGATCATGAGTTCCATTTAATTCTCCCCATCCAAAAGGGAACTTATATTCAATATCACATGCAGCTTTTGCATAAAATACTAGTTTTTCATGATCATGATATCTTAATTTTTTAACATCAATACCAATTCTTTCATAAAAATCCCATGCAACCTTTTTATATTTTTCATATAATTCTAAATCAGTTCCTGGCTTACAGAAATTTTGAAACTCCATTTGTTCAAATTCAATTGTTCTGAAAGTAAAATTTCCAGGTGTTACTTCATTTCTAAATGCTTTACCTACTTGTCCAACAGCAAATGGTATTTTTGATCTAGTAGTTCTTAAAACATTTAAGAAATTTACATATTCTCCTTGTGCATTTTCTGGACGTAAATATATATCAATAGTTTTGTCCTTTGTTACGCCTCTTTCAGTTTTAAACATTAAATTAAATTCTCTTAAATCTGTAAAGTTAGATGCTTTACAATGAGGACAAGTAACATGTTTTTCTTTTAAATATTTTACCATTTCTTCTTCACTCATTGCATCAGCATTTGCATCTGGATCAAACTCATTTATTAAAGTATCTACTCTATAACGCATTTTACATTCTTTGCAATCTACTAATGGGTCTTGAAAGCCAGTAACATGTCCACTTGCTTCCCAAACTCTAGGATGCATCAAAATACCAGCATCTAATTCAAATGCATTCTTATTTTCATTAATAAAATGTTGTCTCCAGCAATCTTTTATATTATTCTTTAATTTTGCACCCAATGGTCCATAATCCCATGTATTAGCTAGTCCTCCATATATTTCACTTCCTTGATAAATGAAACCATATTGTTTGCAATAATTAATTAATTTATTCATGTCATCCATAATACTATCTTCCCTTCTTCATTATTATTATATATTTTTTTTAATTTTTTTCAAATCAATAATTACTATTTACTGTTATATTATTAAATTTTTGATTTATTCTTTTTATAATAAACCTTTATTTTAGGTTTATCAGATGATTCAATTTCACAATCTCCACCAATTGGATAAATAAAAGAAGGTGTAGTATGACCAAAATCTGCATTAATAATAATTGGTATATCTTTCAATAATGGATTATGATTAATAATCATTTCCCACTTTTCAAAAGACATATTTGAATCAAGTTCACTTCTTCCTATTACAATTCCTTTTAATTCATTTATATCTATTGATTGTAACAATGAATTAAAATTTCTATCAAACTCCAACATAAATTCACTTGTTAAATTCGAAGTATCTTCTAAAAACAAAATACAATTCTTAACTGTAGGCATATAATCTGTTCCTTGTAACAAATTAAGTGTACACAAATTACCACCAACTATAGTTCCTTTAGCAGATCCTTTATTTATTGGTATTAATCCTTCATTATCATAAAAAGTTCTATTATCTTGACAACTATACCACTTATCACTACTAAAAGTATTAGATACAGGTAAAATAAATTTTGTCTTATCACTTAAAAATAATTCTTTAAAACAATCTAAAGACATATCAAATCCATATTTCATTCCAAAATTAATAAAATGAACTCCTGAAAATGTTATTAAGTTTGTTTTCTTTAAAATTGCATTTTGAAGTGCAGTAATATCAGATAAACCACATAATAGTTTAGGATTATTCTTTATCAATTCATAATCAATATATGGTAATAATTGATTAAGATTATATCCTCCTACTGCAGTTAGTATTGCTTTAACATTTTTATCTTTAAACGCATCATGTATATCTTCAACTCTTTCTTCAATTGTTGCACAATCATAATATTTTTGAGATTTGTATGCATTTTTACTAAATGTTACAACGAATCCTAATTCTTCTAATTTATTTTTAGCTAATAAAATTGTTTCAGCATCTAATATTGACATACTTTTTGAAGGAGCTATTACTCTGATTTCATCACCAACTTCTAATCTATTAGGATAAATATTATCTCCTCCTCTTCTTTAAAGCATATGGTGCATATTCATTTATTTCATTAACACTTATTTTCTCTTGTTCCATAGTATCTCTATCTCTAACAGTTACAACATCTTTTTCAAGTGTTTCATCATCAACTGTAATAGCTAAAGGTGTTCCATATGCATCACTTTTTTTATATCTTTTACCAATTGAATTTGAATCATCATAATAACACATTAAATAGTTTCTTAATTCTTTATATATTTCTTTTGCTTTCTCTGAATGTTTTTTCTTAATTAAAGGAAGAACACTCATTTTGTAAGGTGCTATTTCTGGATCTAGTTCTAATACTGTTCTTTCACTTTCTTTATCTTCATATTTTTTTAGAGCTTCACAAATAGTCATTAAAGTTAATCTATCAGCACCACAAGTTGATTCAACTATATATGGAATAAATCTTTCTCCTGTTGTTTGATCAAAATATTCCATCTTCTTTCCAGAATATTCTTGATGTCTTGATAAATCATAATTTGTTCTATTATGTGTTCCATTTATTTCTCCCCATCCAAAAGGGAATAAATATTCAATATCACATGCAGCTTTAGCATAAAATGCTAATTTTTCATGATCATGATATCTTAATTTATCTTCTGGAATTCCTAACATCTTAATAAATTCCATTGCTTTTTTCTTATATTGTTCATATATCTCATTGTCCTGTCCTTCTTTGCAGAATGTTTGAAATTCCATTTGTTCAAATTCTATTGTTCTAAAAGTAAAGTTCCCTGGTGTTATTTCATTTCTAAAAGCTTTACCTATTTGTCCAATACCAAAAGGTAACTTTTCATGCATTGATCTTAATACATTAGGATAATTTACATATTCTCCTTGTGCATTTTCAGGTCTTAAATAAACTATATTAGTATTTTTTTCTGTTGTACCTCTATTTGTTTCAAACATTAATTTAAACTTTCTAATATCAGTAAAATCATGACTTCCACATTTTGGACAAGGCAAATTATGATCTTTTATATATGCAGCCATTTCCTCAATAGTCATATTATCTGCATCAACGCTTGGATCATAACTATTAATAAAGCTATCAACTCTATATCTTGATTTACATCCTTTGCAATCAATCATTGGATCAGAGAAATTTTCAACATGACCACTTGCTTCCCATACTCTAGGATTCATTAGAATATCTGCATCTATCTCATAACTATTATCATTTTTTTGGATAAACTCTCTTCTCCATAAATCTTTTATATTATTTTTAAGTCTTACTCCCATAGGACCATAGTCCCATGTATTAGCAAGTCCACCATAAATATCACTACCTCTAAAAATATATCCATATTCAGCACAAAATTTTACAATATCATCCATTTCTTTTTTTTCCATATTTATCTCCTTTCAAACACTAGTTTTAATTGTTTATTGTTTTTTCCCTCATATTCTTTTTCTAAATAATTTGACATTGTTTGTTTTAAAAAATCTTCATCAATTTTTAGTTCATTTAAATAATAATTTAATGCTTTTAGATATTTTTTATATAAATATTTAGGATATCTATGTTCGTTATCTTCAATGTTTTCATTTAATAAGTTTGCTACTACTACAAAAGCTTCTGCAAATTTTCTCTCTTCTATCTTTTTTAATGGTAAGAATTCTGATATATATGAACACTCAAGAGAATAATTCTTACCACATGTTGCCATTAAAATTGGTTGAATACCAATAGCAAATTCACAACCATATTTTTTCGTTGGAGACTCTATTACAATCAAATTACCAACATCTTCATAATCATTAGTTGTTGTATTTCTTATTGCAACATTTAAATTTCTTCCATATATTCCCATATCATCTAATCCAAATTTATGTTTATACTTAAATAATTCTTCTGTATTAAATTCATAATTTATATCATGCTTTTTTATTATGTTTACTAAGTCTAAATCTTCATAATTTATTCTTAGTAATAAATCATTTTTATCAATATTCAAATTCGTATTAAAAAATGAAATCATATCTTCAAATAATAAATCTAAGTTTTCATAGTTTCGTAAAGCAGAAAATGCTTCAAAGAAACTATAATATCTTGGATCAGCATCTAAATCATAAATATTTTTTAAGTTTTGAGTTCTTATTGCTTTTTGGATAACATACTCTCCATTATTTGGTATATTACCTGATAATAAATCTGGTTTTAATACACTTATTCCTGATCCTATAAAAGTTACACTAGGATCAATTCCAGAAGATATATATACTCCATCAACTTTTTTATATCCTTTATTTGAATAGCAATCATTCATTCCCTTACGGACAAAATCTAAATTTTCATTCATAAACCACCCCACTAATCATTGTCATCATTAACCCATAAATATCCTAAATGATGTAGTTTTACATCAATACTGTTCTTGATTTCATCTAAACTTGGTTTTTTTGGATTATGACCAATATAATGAATTCCATTAAATATAGAATCTAGATAAAATCTTCCTTTACTATCTATTAATAAAACAGAGTTGGCACTATATGTACCTTCATTAAAGTAAAATGTAATACATATTTTATCGCCATATTTAGCTAGTAATTTTTTCTTTATTAATAATAGTTCTTCTTTTGTTATTTTTATTTCATCATAGAAATCTTTACATCTATCTGAATAATTAACTCCATATAAATGCCACCTTTTAACTCCTAGTTCAATTAACTTTTCTGCAATTTCTTCTAGGTAGTCTTTATTGAATTGAGTTACAACAGTATGAACCATTAAATTAATATCATTCTCAACCAATATTTTAACATTCTTATAAATTGTTTCTAAATAATGTGGTGTTTTCTTTATTTTTGCAGGTCTTAGTTTATCTAGAATATCATATCTAACACTATCTATTGTTATTCTTACTAAAACATCTGCACTCTTTAACTTATCGACCATATTACCTAAAGATGGTAATGTTCCATTAGTATCAATATTAATAGAACACTTACCTTTTAATTTATCAAAAATCAAACCCAAGTATGGATTTAGAGTTGGTTCTCCACCACTTATTCCAACATTTAACACTTCATATTTCAATATTTGATTTACTGTATCAATAATACTTTCTTTAGATTCATTGTTTTTCATTTTATCATTTGCAAAACAATAAATACATCCAAGATTGCATTTTTCTTCTACTAACCAATTTAGTCTAAGTGGTCTAGTAAAAATTAAATTACGAGATATTAATTTTTTATTTTTTTCTAAATATTTTTTTAGTTTTTTTTCATCACTAGATATTTCTTTTATATATTCGAAATCTAATCCTTCATAAAACTTATATAAATTAGTTTTCTTTTCATATACTGTTATACCATTTTGTTCCCATCTAATATAAAAATTATTATTAACATTTATCATAATTTCTCCTTAAGGTAAAATGTTTTTCCCATTAAATCTCAAGCATATTTGCATGTTTCTAATATCATCACATTTTAAAACCCACATAAGGAATCTTTCTATTCCCATTCCAAATCCAGATGTATTTAATGGTTTAACTTTTTTCATGTTGATGTACCATTCATATTCATCCTTATCTACTTCATGAAATTTTAATGATTCTAATAATTCATCATATGTATCATGTCTTTCTCCACAACCAACAGTTTCACCAATTCCCATTAAAAGATCAGCATTTTTAGTTGTTCCTTTTAATTTCGAATCATATTTTTGATAAAAAGGAACTGCAAGAATATCATAATTTGTTATCCAAATTAAACCATCATGTATTCTCATTATTTCTTTTTCACCTTCTCTTGTAATGTTTCTCCATCCATCATTATGTTCAATATATTTGTTTATGTCTTTTGGATGAATTTTCAACAATTCTTTTTCTGCTTCATCGAAAGTTATTTTAGGGAAATGCCCTTTCATATTGGCCATTTTTTCAATATGTGATATATCTCCAGTCATTTCTTTTATCTCATTTCCTAATTTTTCTACAATTTTTTTAGCTAAATACTTTATGTATTTTTCAACAAGAATCATTACATCATGTAAATCTCCAATAATTTCTGATTCACTGTGATAGAATTGACATAAATGTCTTTCATCAGCTTTTTCACCTCTAAATGAAGGCATTATGTAATATACTCCTTTATCACATAATCTACATCCATATTCTAGTAAAAATTGCATAGAATCAGCTAAATAAGTTTTTACTCCTTCTAATTCTATTTTTACTGGAAGAGAATCTGACCCTCTTCCCATTGGACTTGAAATTGATCCTGTTGTAACTGGTAAGTGCATTGTTATTATTCCATTTTTTTGATAGAACTTAGCAGTTTCTACATCAATTAGATTTTCTAATTTTACTAATAATTTATACCATGGCTCATCTAATGCCTTGATATAATGTGTTTCAGTGTTTTTCCAAGTGTTTGGTACATATTCTTTTTTCATTTTTTACCTCCTATTACTATCTTTCTTACTATACATTCTTTTCCATCATTTTTAAAATTACTATCAATATATATTTTTCCATCTTTTACATATCCTATTTCGTTACCTGGGGATGTTAAGAAAAAGCAAGGATATACTTTTAAATCAGGAGTTATAGCAACAGATTTAGTTCCTGCTACACATTCGAA
This sequence comes from uncultured Clostridium sp., assembly GCA_946541575.1. Lineage (GTDB taxonomy): Bacteria > Bacillota_I > Bacilli_A > RF39 > UBA660 > RUG13868. The sequence goes on from CAMNJQ010000056.1 coordinate 35,643, forward strand.
ACTATCATGCTCTTTTGTTAAATCTTTTCCAAAAGAACCACAACGCCTAATTCTAAATTTATTTATATCATATTTATTTCTAGCATTATTTAAATGTTCAAAGAATTCTTTTAATTGTTCTTCTTGCATAACATTATCATAATCCAAATTTTTGGCATTTCCTAATTGCATATAATTGGTAAATTTAATTCCTTCAGCTCCAAGTTCATATGATTTGTCAACAATAGACTCTAAGATACTATAGTTTTTGGAACTAATAGTTGTACGAATTTCTGTTCTTATATTGTACTTCAATAACTTTTCAATGTTATCCTTAATTATTTGATAATTTACTTTGGAAATATCTTCATGAATACCAAAATGATATGACATATCAATATGTTTTATACCTATGCTACTTAGCTCTTTCATTAATCTTTCATTGTTGTGTAATATTAAACCATTTGTTAATAAGTAATCTTGTTTTATTAATTTTAGTGTTTCAAAATATTCTTCATGTAACAATATTTCTGTACCATTTAAATAGATATTATATTTTTCTTTTAATTTTGAACATAATTCATATAATTTATCAGCTTCAAAATTCCCTTTATAACCAATATAACAATGCTTACACTTTGTATTACAATCAGAGCATGTCATTATGATAACATCTGTTCCATTAAATTCGATAATTTTACATCACCCCTTTCAAATAGTACTTCATAAGAATTCTTCCATTATACAAAAAAATCGAAGACCCAAATTACTGGCAGTTCTCCGATTTAGACACAAATATATTAAGAGATGAACAAACTAAAAAGCAGATTTCTATAAACAATCTTCTCATTTTAGATTTATGTTTATAATTAATCATTGCAATCATTGCACACCCCTCCAAAAAATTATTATAGTTAGAATATCATTTTTATAATATAGTGTCAAGTATTTTAAAATATTCTAGTTATTTCCTAATTAATCTTTTTACAAAACTTTTGTTTTCTTCTTTTGGTTTTACCAAATTTGGTAAATTTCTAATTACATATTTAACTCTTTCAGGATTTTTCTCCATTAATTCTCTAATAACTGCATATGGATAATTAATTCTTGCAGTTTCACTTCCTAATACTTCGTCTTCTAGTAATGCTTGCATAACATCTCTAATGCCATAACTTTGTAATGTTTTAATTACATCATTATCGTTTACACGATTATTTAATAAATCATATGTTATTTCTTCATCATAAATATTCCCTAAAACATCTACTTCTGCTCCATAAAGAGTAATATCTCCTTTAGCATTAACAGTAATATCTAATCCATTTTCTAATCCACTTTTCCATGAATCACAACCTTTACAACCACGACAAGATCTTGGTTTACCTAAGTTTATTTCTTCTGTATCTATCTTCAACAAATTATCAATATACTTAAGTAATAAGTCTTCTTTTTGAAGTTCTTCTTCTGTTGGATAAATAGTTGGTCTTAATAAAACTTGAAAGAATTTTTTATTAATAATTACTGCATAAGTATATTTATTTACTTTCTTTTTAAACATATGTAATTTGTTTTCTTTACAATAGTTTTTTAAGTTTTTTAATAATGTAGCACCTTCAGCTACGGTTCCACGAATAAAGCAAGTTCTAACTCTTTCCCACCTTTTATCGATAAACCATTTCATTACATCATCAACATTACCATCAAAATTTAGATTATCGTGATAACTATCTAAACTAATACGGGTAACACATAATGAATTACTATCAATACATGCATCATTAATTTGCCCTAAATCTTTTTCTAATTTTTCACTGCTTAATCCTAAACCAGTTGTAACCATATATTTCTTATTAGGATTCATAGCAATTGTTTCGCTAATCATATCAGTATTTAGAAGTGGTTCTCCTCCACCACTAAATGCTGTATGTTGTGCACCTTTAATTAAATTATTTAAACTAGCTTTTGCATATCCTTTTTCTAAATCTAGATGAGGAAATTCTTTTTTATCTTTTCTTTTATCTGCATATACGCAAAAACTACAACTTTTCCCACAATCATCTGTTGGATGAATAAACAATTGATTTTTTGTTTCCATATTAACCTTACCTCCTATTTTTTATGTTGTTATTGGTCTTGCTTGAGTGATAAATATTTTACCACCACTTATTAAAAATTCAATATCAACTCTATTGTTTATAATCTTTTCTATTTTTTTTATAATCTCAATTAATTCAAGAATAGTTTTTTTATCCAAATTAGTACTATTAATGACTGGTCTTTTTTTATCTATTATAAGAGTTTCTGAATTACCAAAACCTCCTACAACATTCCCAGTTACCCCCTCTTGAAGTTCTATAACATACTGACTATCATCACCATTTACTGGATTAGTTGAAAAAGCTACTCCATTGTAATCACTTTCAATATATTCTTGAATTATAACTGATATTCTAACTTCACTACAAACGTTATGAAGTTTCATATATTCTTTTACTCTACGATTATTTTTTGAATCAACACATGTATTTATTGCATCTTTTAAGTCTTCTTCCGATACATTAGGTATTGAATCAAAACACCCTGCCCATGATAAGTTTGATGAGTCTTCAACATTAGCTGAACTTCTTACAATATACTTATCACAATTCAATATTTTTTTTATTTCATTTACATCTACAGGCAAATCACGTAGTACAACTCCTTTGGGAACATTAAAGCTTTTACTTAATAATGCTACATTATATGCTTTAGTACCAATGTCTTTTATATTGTTTTTTATAATTTCATCATATGATAATAATTTACTCAATAGATACTTCACCTGTACTTCCATTCATGAAAATAATATCACCTGTTTTAATTATTTTAGTTGCATTTTTAGTTCCAACTATACATGGTATCTTCAACTCTCTACTTATTATAGCAGCATGTGATGCAATGCCTCCTTGATTAGTAATAATACCTATTGCTTTATGACATGCTCTAATAATATCTGGTGCAGTTGTTTCTGTAACCAAAATACAGTTATCAGGCATTTCATCAATTAATCTATCTAATACATCATAATTTGAGAAATCAGCATTTAATACAAATGCTTTTCCTTTAATATCACCTTTAGAGGCAACTAATCCTTTTACAGTATTATTTTCTATATAATTATTTTTTATATCTAAATATTTTTTACTATTACTTAAAACTATTTTATCTACATTAAAAAGCAAATGATCATTATTTCTTTTATTTTTCGTTTTATTATCAATATTATAAATATCACTTAATATTTCATTAACAGTTAAATTATTTATTTCTTTATTATCAATTTCCTTAATTATCTGATTTACATAACTATTCTTACCATTGAAAAATCTATTAAGGTACTTTCTTGCTAAGTTCTTTATATTAGACATTGATTTTTGTATTTTTTTATCAATAATGTTATATACATGGTCCGTATAGAAGAACTCAGTCCAACGATAATATCTTAAAAATGATATAAATAATTGTATTAATTTTTTTAAATCTTTCTCTGATACATATTGCTTAGAAAGTTGATCAGCATTATCTAAGAAATCATTAAATTCTTCATAGTAATCCCAATATCTATTTTCATATAAATCTATAGCATCATTTTTGCACTTTTCATTATCAATATTTTGAAAACCAATTAAGACATTATTATTTTCTTTTAATGAAAAACAGTTTAAGTCTTGATAACAATATGTATAAATACTTTCTAATAAAAATGGTGCATTATATGCTTCAAAAAATCTTACATAATTATTCATTTTTTCCTCTTATTTAATAATCTTACTTTATCTGCTAAACATTTCTTTTTATTTGTATGCTTACATTCTTTTAAACACTCTGGTAATTTTAAATCATCACTTAATTTTGGATGTGAATAATCACATGCATTGTATAAGCAGTCACAATATGTTAAATCCTGAAAGATACATTTAAATCTATTAACACGATTAGGCAAATTGCCAGGATCGCCATCAAATTCTAATACACCCTTCATAAAAATATCTAAATCTAATCTACCATCATAATCATTGACAATCATTTGAATAGTTTTTGCATATTCTTCGAAAGATAATACATTAGGATGATCATCATTCCAATAGTCATTTTCATAACGCATTAATCCAATAGTTAATTTATCTATAAATGGCATTTTACTATCAACAAATTCGATAATATTACTTGCCTTGTTATAATTTAATTTATCTAATAACAAGATTAGCTTTATTTTATTATTATGTTTAACAAAATCTTCTATTATATCTACTATTGGTTTTATTGGTTTACGACTTGGATTATCAGATTCAATTTCATGAAAGCTAATACATGCTCTTATTGGATAATCTAAATTGGTTATCATATCTAATTTCTTACCATTAGTATATACTGATACACTTTTATTTATTGATTTTAAATAATCGATTATATCTAATATTTTTGAATGCATAAGTGGTTCTCCACCCATTAAATCAATCTTCTGATAATCATTATTTGCTGCAATAATATTTTTAATATCATCTAAAGTCATTTCCTTAGAATTACGTGTACTAATACTAAAACAGTTTTTACAATTTAAATTACATTGCCCTGTAATAAATAATAATAAACTTCTATCGTATGTTGATTGCCATTTAATTGCCCATTTCTCATTATTAACATTTATTTTATATTGTTTAATATCTTTTTCCATAACTTAATACCTTTACATCCTTTTTCTCTTTTTTTATAAATGATTCTGTACTACGATGATCATTTAATATTATTGATCCATCACTATATATATTAAATCTAGTGTACGAGTCATCAATAATATCATTATTTATATACCAATCATAAATATAATTACCAATTAGAAATGCTTTACTAATGGGCTCTTTTAGTAATTCTAAATTTATATTTTTATAATTTCTTACAATCGGTTTTTTATACATATAATCATATTTATATGAGACACACACTTCCCAATCACGTGGTCTTACTTTATTAGTATCCATAGAATCAATCATTTCTTTGGTAATTTCTTGAATATCAATTACTATACCTGGTATATTACCACTAACATATGTTGCAATAGTACCACAAAAATTTGGATAAAAATAATTGTTATCTACTTTATGAATAACGAAATCTAAATCACTATTTCGTTTTTTTAACGTTTTTATATATTCAACTAACTTATCATAATCATTAATAGAAATCATTGGTAATTTTAATTCGCTACCGCTTCTACTTGAACATCTCACTCTATAAAATTCCCCATCATTTAATGACATATCATTTTTTTCTAAATCACATACATCACTAATAAATATAGTATTAATAGCAACTTCAGGGAAATTATTCATTAAAAACTTTAATCCTTCAACCTTTTTCATAATATACTCCCATTACCAATCAAACATTGTAAATTTTTCCTTCTTTAAATACATTTCAATAGCATATTTTACATATGGAATAGTATTTTTTGGCAATTTATCTATGTTCACCCATTTTATAAGTGAACATTTATTGGGCTCATTATTATTAATAATACCTTCCCATTTTTTCGCTAAAAAGAAGTAATCTATTCGCTCCTGATCAGTACCCTTTCGATTCATTACTTGAACAATTTTTAATTTTTTAGAAACATCAATATTTATTTCTTCTTTTGTCTCTCTAATCATTGCATCACGAACATTTTCACCTTTTTCAACATGACCCGCTGGTAAGCTAAACATATTATCACAATATCCTGTGTTAAATCTTTTTATCAGCAATATTTTATCATCTTGTATTAATAATAAATGTACTGCAACAGGCATTTTAAATCTTTCCATAATTACCTCTTTTATTTTAAGATTTTTTATTAAACTCTCTTATTTTCCTTTTTGCATAACTAGTTTGGGCTATATCCATCCAGTTTTCTCTTGGGCCATATGATAAATCATCAGTTATAATTCTTACTCTATCTTTATTTTTTAATACATAATTATCTTCAACTTTTTTATCATTTACAATAGCATATATCATCGTATTTCCTATATCAGTATGTATTTTATAAGCATAATCAATTGGAGTAGATCCTTTAGGTAGCTCTATAATATCACCTTTTGGTGTATAAACGTACACTTTAGTACCAAATAATTCGCTCTTGATTTGAAAAATAAAATCTCTATTATCTGCAAACATTCCATTAATATCTACTAAAGATGAGAAAAATTGATATTTATCTCTTAAGTCTTGTTGCATTTTTTGTCTTGCATTTCCTTTTTCTATATCCCAATATGCTGTAAGGCCATAAGTTGCTACTCTATCCATATCATTAGTTCTTATCTGAGTTTGAACAATTCTATCTTGTGGACCAAAAACAGTAGTATGCAAACTTTGATACATATTAGTTTTTGGGTTACAAATATAGTCCTTAAATTTATCATTAATAGGATGATATTTACTATGAACCAATCCCAACGTTCTGTAACAGCATGCAATATCATCAACAATAATTTTTAATGCAAGTAAATCATGTATATCCTGCAATTTATGTCCTTCTTGTAATCTTTTATAAATACCATATATATTTTTTGTTCTTATTTTTATATCATTATCAATATTGTCATTTTCTAGAATCTCTTTAATAGTACATAACATTTCTGTTAAACAACTATTACTGCTACTTTCAAGTTTATTCTTTTTTTCATTTATTTCTTTATATGTATCTGGTCTTAAATATCTAAAAGATAAATCTTCCAACTCACTTTTAATTCCATATGCTCCTATGTAATATGCAAATGGAACAAATATATCCATTGTTTCAAGAGAATTTTCTTTTTGCTTAAATTCTGATTTATGTTCAAGAGTCCTCATATTATGTAATCTATCTGCTAATTTAATAATTATTATTCTTACATCATCGGTTATACCTGTAATTATTTTTCTGGTATTTGCTAAATTTTGTTCTTCTTTAGATGAAAAATTTATTTTTGCTAGCTTTGTTACACCATCAACTAAATTAGCAATTTCTTGATTAAATTCATGAGCTATATCTTCTTTTGTAATGTTTGTATCTTCAATTGTATCATGAAGTAATCCTGCGCAAATAGTATTTCTATCTGCATGCATTTCTGCCAAAATATATGCTACATTCACAGGGTGAGAAATATATGGTTCCCCACTTTGCCTAAATTGTCCATCATGTAATTGTTTTGCATATTCATATGCTTTTGTAATGATTTCAATCTCAGTTGGATTATAATCCATTATAATTTTTTTTAAATCTTCAAAACTATTATTCATATAATACCTCCTTAATACAAAAAAAGCCGAAGACCCATTTTACTGGCAGGCCTCCGACTTAGACACAATAATATTAAGAGATGAACAAACTAAAAAACAGATTTCCATAAACAATCTTTTCATATCAAATTTATGTTTATAAAAATTCTTTGCAATCATTGTACACCCTCCAAAAAATATTATCGTTAGAATATCATGATTAAAATATCATGTCAAGTGTTTTAAGGAATTTTGTTTTATATAAAAAAAATGATAATTACTCATTAATTTATTTTTTATTTCTTTTATATCATTATCCATAATAATCATCACCTACTATTATTACTATTTCCCATAAATATGCTTATCTTTAAAATTATTTTATCATTTATAAATCAAAATTGTTATTAAAATTTAAAAGTTTCCTTTTTTTATTAATTATATCTAAACATAGTTAATTATGGATAGAGGCCTTGAATAATTCCATAATTCTCTTATAAAACAAAAGTGACACTGTCTCACGACTAAGCTCTTCAGGGGGCTCGCCCAAATAATAGTTATATGTGTTAATCCCTTTTAAAAACGGCCTTTTATGGCCGTTATATTTTTGTAATAATCTTTAAAAATTAGTATTTATTAGTCTGTTGGTACCTAAACATCAAAATTTCTGCTACTTTAAACAATCCCAATTATTTAAATATTTATCATCTTTATCACTAAAAACTCTTATTGGATTATCATTATGTGGTTGTCCATTTCTACCTAATACATTTAACCAATCTTGATGACTTTTGCTTATTGTTTCAGCAACTATTTTACTTGGTACTATATGGTATTCAGGATTATCTAATTCATTTAAAGAAACAAATACATAGATGATATTATCATCAAATAAATCCTCGTTCTTTTTTCCAAGTGTCCACTCTTTTTTCTTAAATGATGTTGTTTTTACTTGTATAGCATATTGATTATTATTCTTTCTATTAATAACTAAAATATCAAAATTTTTAGTATTAGACATTGGTACTGCACAAGTAAATCCTCTTCTCTCTAATTCACCTGCTACAAAATACTCTCCTGCATTACCCGTACTAATATTATTGTTTGTTTTTTCACTCATTATTATCATCTTTTTTAAAATCCTAATCTCTTGTACTCCATAATATATAATCTAACATTTTTATATCAGACAAATTATATTCTGGAAAATATTCTCTAAACTCCTTAATTGAATTTTGAATATTTTTGTCTTTAAGTTTTTCATGTTCTATTTCCAAAATTTTGTAATAAGTTTTTATCGTATTATTTAGTCTATCTTCTTTTGTTTTACCATCAACTTTTAGTTTTAAATTTTCTAATACGAATTGGTCCCATATTGGCATATTAGGATTAATTGTTGAAAGCATTTTACTACAAAATGATGCTTCAATATTATGATCTTTTGTATTTTCATACATATATTTAAGAATTTCTTCAAATGTTATATTTTTATTTAATTTTGCCTTTTCAAAATAATCGAAGAAAACTTTTCTCCATTTCTTATTTCTTCTTACACGATAAAATGAATTGAACTTTGTTTGAAAGTCAATATTCTTGCTTACATCACATTTATAAATATTTTCTTTTATATAATTGTACTTGTTTAAATCTAAGAATCTAATTATTGCATTTTTTTTAAATTTCTTAAAACTATAATCCATAATTTCACCGCTCTTCTATAACTATTATAGCATGATTTTTTTATGATATAAAAAAGGAAAAACAAACTATTAATTAGTTTGCTTTTTAAAGATAAGAATTGATTCTGTTTTTATTCTTTTTTGAGCCATAGTTTGTTGTTTTAAATATCTAAATGTTTTTTTTTCTAAAGTCCAGCCGTTTTTTTCAAACAAATTAATTGTCCAATCAACAAAATTTATTTTTTCTTTTTTTCTGGTTGTATCACCAATTGTCATACACCAATATCCATCTTTTTTAACCATCTTCATTATATGTTTATAAACTTTTTCCATTTCATCAAAGAAATCATTTAATGCATTTTTACGGCTTCTTTTATTTCTCGCACCAACTTCCTGACTACTTAATTCTTCTACTGGTTTTCCCATCCAATACAATGCTAATCTATGATATCGAATAAAGTCTACAGCAAATGGGTATGGGGGAGATGTAACTATTAAATCTACATTTTTAACATCATTTACTTTTAAAACATCCGATTCAATACATTTAACACTATAAGTGTTATTTTTTATAAAATCTTTTCTTTCATTGAGTTGTTTAATCTTAGTTCTATAAAGCTTTATAACATCTACTTTTCTATCTTGATCTGGCAATACATTGTCAGCTAAATATCCTAAATTCCACGTTTTTCTTTTTCGTGAGCAATTATTCAATATCGATAATAGTATTAGTAAAAACAAATCTCTATACTCTACTATTTCAATACTATGGATATTATAATTTAACATTCCTAATTTTCTTAATACATCCTTATTAAACCATGACTCTCTATTTGGAAATTCCGGTATTAATATTTTTTTTTCATCTATATTTAAAACTTTTTCAGCATATTTTTCTATTTCTTTTTTGTTATATTTGTACGTTTTAACCTTTGAACACAGTATTCCTATGGGGCTTAAATCAATACCAATCACATTTCTTTTAAGTTTTAATCCCTCCAACAATGATGTTCCACATCCACAGAAAGGATCTAAAATAGTATCTCCCTCTGATGAATATTCTTTAATAAATTTTCTTGGTATTTCTTGGGTGAATTTTGCATGATATGGATATATATTATGCATCTTTCCTAAACACCAAGCAATAATGATGATGGATATTAGAAATAAATTTGGTTGGATATCCCCATATACCTAATTGTTTATCATCTTGGCACCAAATTTGTTCACCCTCAAAAGAAAAACCACATTTTTCGATTTCCTTTACTAAATCCCATGCCAATGTCATGTATTTGCCATCACTATTTCTAAAATTTTGAATTACCACTACCATATATTTCTTTTTATTCAAAATTTTATAACAATTCTTAAATACTTTTTTAAGTTCCTTTAAAAAGTCATCATAATTATCTATATTTCCTAAATCATCTGGATTATCAGAATAATATAATTTTAATTTTTTATCTTTTCTTTGTGTATGTTGTGAATCAGAATTTCCTCTTTTCTTTTTAAGAATATCCCAATATGGTGGTGATGTTAATATAAAGTCAACTTTATCAACTTTATAGTTTTTGATTTTTCTGCTATCACCTAAAACTGTTTTTTCCTCTTTTATTCTTTGATTAGCAACATTACAGAACTCATTATTTATTTCTATTCCATAACAATCTCTTTTTAATTTTTTAGATGCAACTGCTGTTGATCCAACTCCCATGAAAGGATCAAATACTATTTCTCCTGTTTTGGTAAAAAACTCTATATACTTACCGGCCAATTCTTCTGGAAATTTTGCTGGATGATTTATTACTTCTTTTCCTCTAGATTTTCCTCTCAAAATAAACCATGACTTTGTATTTTTTATCCACTCTTTACCGTCCAAGTCGTTCAATTTTGCCATAATTTCTCCTTTCTATGTTCTAATAGTTACATACGAAGTATCAACAAATTTATTAGACCAAGTCCAAAAATCATGGGCTTGAATCTTTGTAATATAATCCATTGTTTGAGGATTGTAGTTAATAGAATCAATAAATTTCATAAATTCAGTATAACTAAATGCAGTTACCATTGTAAGCTTTTGTGTACTTGGCATAATAGTACTTTGTATACTCAATAACTTTTGTTTAAAACTAACTTGATTATTATTTTGTCTAAATCCTCCGTGATGATCGTCTGTTGGTATTTTATTGCTATCAACAACTATATACCAAATTCCATCATAATTCTGATTAAATCTTGTATCTGACAATGTATTTATAATATCATCTTTTTCTTTTCTTTCATCAAATGCTTTGATTGATTCTCCTGCTTTCGATTCAATAATAATTTTTAAATTAATATCAATATCATCATTTCTAACTACTAAATCACATATTATATCAGACAATCTTTGACCTACCGTATGTGAACCCAACCAATTCACTTTATCATCGCCAAACTTGTTTTTTAGAAGCTTATAAAGGAATTCTTCATAAGCTGTTCCATCAGATCCTTCTGATATTATTTTTCCTTCTCTAAATAAATCAGTAACTTCAATTCTATTTGAGCGAGGTACAGTCGTATCAGAAAAATCTGCAATATCATTTAAATATTGCATAACTAAGTTTCTATCCATTAAGTCAGTATCAGGATTATAATCAACACAAGAAATACTATCTTTTATTAGTCCTTCTGATATCATCTCATTTTTTAATTCTTCATCTTCAATTAAACTTGGATTATTTAATAGTTTTAATAGTAGAGGTGTAATTTCTAAATCCCCATATAAATCTCCAATAAATACTGCTTTACCTGTAAATTTATAATTTGAAATATTAAAAGAATCTAAATCAAATTTTGTAGTTTTTCCCTTCAATGTTTTTATTCCCAATCCTTCTACTAAATGTCTTTTTAAGAAAGTTGCTCCCCTACCTAATTCTTTTTTAAAATTTTTATTTGCTGAAGAAAAATCATATAGATCTATTGTATCTTTAAAATTATCATTTTCTAGTTCATCTTCATTTGTTATATTCCTTATAATGTATGAAAGAGATAATCCATCAACAAAGTTTCTACCTTTTTTCTTCAAAATATCCATTACTTTTATTGCTACAACAAAAGGCCTATTTCTAACGTTATATTCTTCATAATTATCATAATTTTTAGATGCATTTCTGAATTTCATTTTGAATAATATATCCTCATACGTATAAATACCTGATTTATACTTTTTTAATGTATCACCGATATAATATCTTTTTTCGTTTTCTGCAACTGCACTACCTTTATAATAAGATGGCATCAATCCTGTAAAAGCTATAAATTCAAAATAATCCCTAGCTTGTTCATTCCAACAACCATTAAGGTTCTTTTTCTTAGAATACTTAATTCTTTTTATATCTTCATACTTAATTTTATTGGCTTTAATGTTATCATAACATTCTTTTAGAACCTTATTATTCATAAAATTATTATACATTCTTTTATGGAAAATTTCGAATTTATTTTGCTTAATCTCTTCTTCAAACATCATTGCCTTTAAATCATCATATAAATAATAGTCTCTATTAGTATCTATTAAACTAATTATAAATTTTACTTCTTCAGGCAATATTGCATTATGAGGTAAGTGAAATCCTGTACTCATTATTTTTCCTCCTTTAACTTTAATTCTTCATACATCTTTCTCCATAATCTTGGTGGTTTTTTGCATATACTATCTTCGCTACAAAACGCGCACATATCAAGTATTCCATTATTTGAACATATTTCTGGATTTGAATGCATGCAACCATAAGTTTTATCAATTGTAACCTCTTTATTCAATCTATCTTTCTTAATTATTAAATCTTGCCTTTTCATTTTCTTACACATTAAACATATTTACATAGTATTATAACATAATATTGTAATTTTTTGCTGTTATTATTGGAAAAATATGTTGTTCCTTAAGTTATAGTATTCTATATTACTAGTTCTCATAGAAGAAATGATATGTTGATGCAACATTTTTTCAATATTATAATTTTGCTAAAGATATGTTTAAAATTGATGATAAAGATTACAAATAAATTTAAGCAAGATATTATCAAGTTATTACATATAAAATATTCATTATAGATTATTTGTGAGTGATGAATAGAACAAAAAAGCTAAGTAATCAACTTAGCTTTTTATTTTATTCTTCCATTTCTTTAATGTCATCAATAAGTTTTGTGAATCCATGTTTCATTCTAACGTCATTATTAATTTTATAACTAATTGTTTCTGTTACTTCTTTAAGTTCATTATTCTTTTCTTTATACACTTTTACTTTTTTGTCTTTGATTTCTTTTATTGATTTATCAAATTCAAATAAACTATTAGATGATAAGCTGTTATACCAAACTTTTTCCCCATAAATAGTATAAAATTTGGCATTATTTTTGTTTTGATCAAAATAGTATATTGTTGAATCAACATTTTGTATATGATTACTTGCCATAACATTTATTACATATAATTTTAAATCTTTTTTTATTTTATATTCTATTTCTTTATGTTCTTCTGTTAATCCCATTTTTCTATAGAATTTTTTAGCATCATCTGACAATAAATCATATTCTTCATCTGAGAATTCAATTGATGAATTATTTAGCCTTTTAATTCTATATTCATATATATCCGGTGTTAATATTCCAGTATATCCCATTTGGGCTTTCACTTCTATTAACCCCACTATTTCATTTGTTATTATTCCATTATTGTTATTTGTTTTCATTATAACAATATCAGGTCTATATGCCTTATTTTTTCGTTTAGGTGCCTTTTCATCAGTATATGATAAATAAACATCTATTAAAATATTATATTTTTTATTTAATACTTCTGATACTAATTTTGCTACTTCATTTTCACATGCACTTGCCATAGTTAAATTAACTTTTCTAATGATATTGTTATTTATATTAATATCTTTTTCTTTTAAATATTCTTTGTACATATCATTCAAATTATTAGATAAATTATCTATATATCCTTTATAGCTCATAAAACACCTCTTTCATTTTTAATTATAACATATATCTATGCTATAATTAAATTAAATTGAGGTGAGATTATGTATTCATTTGTTTCTAGTGATTTATATAAAGAAATATCTAATTTATTAAATAAGCCTAATATTTTTACTATATTAAAATTTGATTCTTCTGAAATTAGACATACTAATATGCTTGAATGGATATTAGAATTAGAAGACTATAAAGGCTTTTATTATTTAATTAATTTGCTAGATAAAAATTTTGGTGAAATTGATTCTAAAACAATTATTTTCCACAATAATAAACCACTTAATCAAATATTTGATAAAGATTATTTAGTTAATAATGAAGAATATTATAATAAAATACCAGATTTAGTAATTGAGTTTAGTTCTAACGACGAAAAAAATTATATTTTAATTGAAAATAAAATAGATCAATTAGAAAATGAATATGTTATAGACAAAGACAAAAAGTCTCAAACTCAGTTATACTATGATGCATTAGTAAAAAAAGAAAATATTTTCTTCATATTTTTAGATGCTAAAGGAAGTAATGCTACATGTGATAAATATCTTTCTTTAAGTTATGAAGATTTATATAATTATGTTTTAAAAAAAATTAATCCTCAAGATGAAGATGAAAAAGCTATTTTTAATCAGTATATTAATAGTTTAAAAAGACCTATATTTGAAATGGATAAAAATGATTATAAAGATTTCAATCATGGTATTTATGTTACTGATTCTTTAGATGATAAATATGATAAATTTTTTGAAAATTATCAAGATGAGATAAATGAATATATTAGTAATAATAAAGTAAAAGATGAAACATATTTAGTTTTAAAATATGCTTTATATTGTGTTAAAGATGATAAAAAGATAAATAATGAAATTAAAAATTATTTTAATGAGACTGGAAGACATAAATGGAGATACAAACAATGGACTGGATTTAAAACTACAATTGTTGAAAAGTTATTTATAGATTTATTAGAAAATAATAAAGATTTATTTAATAAAATTGTAGATAGGACATTTGGAAACTTTCCTGATAAGTTATTAGTTAAAGATTTATATAATTATGCTAGAGAAGATTCAGGATGGCAAAAATGGATTAATGATAAAGAAGATAGAAAACTTGAAGATATTAATTACTACTATAATTCTTTTTCATATAATAATGAGATATATTATTATCGAAATTGGATTAAAGATAATGTATTGGATGATTTAAATAAAACTTTAAAAGATAATAATTGGGAATTCTTATTAATTAAAGAATAAATATAAGTACTAATTTAATTAGTACTTTTTGTTTGCTTCTAATTTTTAATCAATTTGATTAGAAAATAATCCTTTTGGCTAAAAACTATCTTGTGCTACATTATTGGCACAGGAAGAGATACTATGAAAAAGAAAAAAAATATTGATGAAAAATTATTTATTGATGAATTAGATGTAAGTAATGAAATAAAAGATAATTTAAAAAAGTTTAATGATTTTATTTTAAAAGTTAAAAAGAAAAAAGATATTTATTTTAATATTGTAATTGATAATATGCCTAATAAAGATATAGATATATATCTTGAATATGTTACTAAAATAATGACTAATGAAGTAATTGTTTCTAATGTAATTGATTATAAAGATAAAAATAAGAAGAATGATAATGATACTAATAATTTAATAATTGCTAAAATTGAAGATTTGCCACATCATTTATTATGGGACGATGATGATTTATTTGAGTTATTTAGTGAACAGTCTTCTTTAAATAACATACTTTTATTTGCTACTACGAAAAAGATAAGTTTATATTCATCTTTTAAAAAATTAAATGTTACTAATATATTTCCAATATATAGAATTACATATGAACATTCTGTAGAATCTGAATATTCTATGCTAATAGATAAATATAAAGAAAATAAACTTAAAAATGACTTATCTCAAGATAATTTTAAAAATATATATGAAAAAATAAAAGATAATGATTATGTTAATTATTTTGGTATTTCTAATT
>CAMNJQ010000057.1 GCA_946541575.1 uncultured Clostridium sp.
TGTACTCTTTTTCCTGGTGTTAAAATGATTTTATTGCATAAATTTGTCATTTTTAATTCTTCTATAGAAGATATAGAAACAAGCTCTCCTGTAACACCATCATGATTCGTATTACCACTATAGCCAGAACCCTTACATTCAATTTCATGCATACCATCAAATACGAGTCTTTCTTCTTTAATGTTCGATGCATCAACCAAGAATTCTTCGATATTTGCAGTACCACCTAATCTTTCTATTTCCTCTTTAATTAAATTAGAAGCTTTTTCCTCTTCTATACTTCCACCAGTTCTTACAAAATAAATATTCTTTAAAAAATTAAAGCTATGATAGTTTTTCATATACTCTCCCTTAACTTATATTATCCATATTTAACAAACCAAAATTAAAACCTAATTCCTTGGCCTTTAAATACCATTTAGAAGCTTGATCATCATCCTTATAATCATATTCATAAATCATACCAAGTAAATAGAATGCCTCACCCTTCCACTCGTCTATTGACTCATTCTTTTCTATTATATTTAAATAATTATCCTCCATACTCCTATCTATAGGTATCAGCATAGCACCTAAAACTAATTCCTCCTCTATAGATTCCATACCATTATCTACGATATTCGTTTTGTGAAAATAGACCTCTTCTCCAATTTTAAGTTCTTTCTTATCTCCGTCCACAATAATATTAGAATCTATAATTTGTATGGATTTAAATTTCTTTAATGGATGTATTTCCCTATGAATATCATAGGTATGATTTTCTAGTCTAAGATAGCATAAGGCAGCTCTTCTTATTCTCATACATTCGGATACTGCCTTTATTCTGATAACATATTTCATTATTTTAAATAGTCCTTTACGGAATCTTGGAAATTATTGTTGATTTGATCATTAATTACATTCATTGTTTTAATTAAATTGTTCATCTTTTCAACAATAGCATCATGACTAGATTTATTTACATCCTTATTTTCTTCAAAGAATTCAATACAAGCATTAGAAAAATCTAATAAGCCTTCAACGAATTTTTTTCTTTCATTCATAAGAAGAACAAATCTTTTATATTGATTTAATGCGTTTATTAAATTGGAAGAAAATTCTGTTAAATAATGCTCAAGACCATACCTCTTACAAAGCTCAGTATTAATCTTAGCAACAACATTTACATTTTCTTCATATTCTACCATTAATAAATTAACGCCTTCATTATTTTCCACAGGAATCCACCTCACTTACACTAATTATAGCAAAAGCGTATAAATTATTCAAAATATAGAGATAAAAACTCACAATAATATATGCTTTTATTTTTTATGTATGATATACTTAAACAAAGGAGGTATCCTTTATGAATTTTATACAAACCTTTTTAACAAATAATTTTGTGCTGTTTTGTATTTCTATCGTTTTAATGATAAACGTAATTCAAAAATATAAGGAGCATAAAAGATTGAGTATATATATTATACTTATTCTTTCGGCAACTTTGGTGCTAGCCCTTTGTGATTCGCTTAAATTTTACTCCCAGGATGAGGCAAGAAACGTTACGGCTACACTTATATTTTCTAATTTAGGATATACCATAAGACCAGTATGTATCTTATTATTTATCTTCTTAAGTGGACAAAGATTTAGAGCCAAGCCTACAATAATATTATCAATTCCACTTTTATTTTGTTTTATTGTATATTCTCTTCCGTATTTCCCACAAACAAGAGATGTTGTATATTATTATAATCAGGGAGAGGATGGATATATACACTGGCAAAGTGGATACACATTTTTAAGATATACCTCACATATTGTAAGCTTTATCTTTATGTGCCACTTAGTATATCTATCAATAAGACATATACAAGCCAAGCATTTATCTCATGCAATTAATATTTTTATTTGTATCATTATTGTTATTGTTGCAGTAGTAATTGAAACCTTAGATGATTCAGGTAATATTCGTGTTGTTAATTCATCTATCGCAATAAGTACTACCTTCTATTATCTATATGTTTATACAGAGCGTAGTAAATATGATCCACTTACAGGATTATTTAATCGAGCAATGTATTATCAGGATTTACCAAAGTTTAGTAAAGATATTACTTGTATAATCCAATTAGATATGAATGGGTTAAAATATATAAATGATACATTTGGGCATATAGAGGGTGATTTAAGCTTAGAAATAGTAGCACAAACCATTTCAAGATATGCCACAAGAAATATGTATGTTTACCGCTTAGGCGGTGATGAATTCTTAATTATTGCAGTAAAGGAATCTGAAGGAAGAGTCCAAAATACAATAAACAGAATTAAAAATGATTTATCTAAAACAGCTTATAGCTGTGCAATAGGATATTCCTATAGAGATGATAAATCCATCACAGTTGATGAATTATTAAAGGATTCTGAATTTAAAATGTATCAGGATAAGGATTTATTCTACCAAAATTCAAAAATTAAAAGAAGAGAATCGAATGAGGATGATAATCCTACAGATACAGAAAATGAACAAGAAATAATAGATAAAGAATAATGAATTAGCCTTATTGCAAGATGCAGTAAGGCTTTTTAAAAATTCCTAATTTGCACAGTGTTGGTGAAAAATAAATAAAGTAATATAATATAGCCAGTCTTAAGAAAGTAAAAATACGTGAATTTCTGAGAGCTGGTTAATGTATGATACTTGGCGTTTGATGATTAGCCAGCTCCTAGAAGTTCCATCAATCACCGCCATGAAAGCTAAATATAAAGATAACCACTACCAGTAATTACTGCTGCATCAATTTAGTCATCAGTTAGTTTTCCTTCATAATAAGGATTGTCTGTAACTTCGCTTGAGAATCTAGATCTATCTTTTTTCAATCTTGTATTTGGCAGCCAGCTCATTCATCATTTCTCCCTTCATCAGTAATCAATTCGCTTATTACTGTATGTTAATTGCGACTTTTCAAGATGATGAACAACAGGTGCTTGAGGTCTTAACAAGGCAAAAATAGGGTAATTTTTGTCTTGTTTACACCAAAAATACGGAAAACTGCAAGTGATTTTTGGTTAAAAATACGGAAAACTGCAAGTAGAAGTCATTTCATCACGAAAATGCAACATTTAATATAAAATGTCCGAGTACAACTTGGGCCTTATTAATAAAAGACTAGCAATGTCAAACCTAATCTACTCTAGTGGCAAAAGTATACAATTTTGATACAAAACGTTTGTCACTAGGCTCAAATCGTTTGCTACCCTATATTTCTTTACTTTTTATTCAACAAATCTTTATTTCCTTGTGTATATAAGTTATAAAAGTAAAGATTTTTAGTTTCAATCTTTACTTTTTATGTATAAACCTTTACTTTTTAGTTGCTTTGTGGCATAATAAGTAAAGAATTAAGCAAGGAGGCCTTTCATGTATTCATACAAACAACTAGAAACAAGACTACATGCAATCGGGCTTAACAAGTCAGACCTATCTACGAATCTTGGTATTTCATCAAGAACTATCGCAAAGATATCTAAGGGTGAAAAGATTGCAACAAATGTATTGAAAAAAATCTCAGACTTCCTCGGTTGTA
>CAMNJQ010000058.1 GCA_946541575.1 uncultured Clostridium sp.
TTGGAAAATAAAATAATCATCCGCCATCCAATCTTCAGTTGAATAAAACCCTGGACACTGTTTTATAAGATTATATTTTTTAATATATTGCGAAAGCGCGGATGTCGGAATATTTGCTTTACTAACATCTCTTCCAGTAACATAGCCGCCATTAGATTTAATAATTTTAGAAATCTTTTCAAAATTAGTCATACTTGCATTTCCAACCATATTATATTATTTTGTGGTTTATTTTACAATATGCTTATGCATTCTAATTTTTTACTTTATTATTTTTAAGAGAGGTTTTTAAACATGCTACGCTTGTTTATCTCCGTATTTTTTTAAATTATATTTTTTTTGGATAATCTTTTTGCAGAATATTTGTATACGTCAAAATTTTACACGTATGATAAAAAAGAAAAAGATAATCTAATGTTATAGTTTCAAATTACTATAATAAATGATTATCTTTTTTTGTTAATCCGCCAATTTCCGTCAGAGAGATTTCAACTCTACCTTAATTTTTCTATTATATTTTTTGAATAAGGCAATAAATTTTCAATTGGTTCTTTATTAATATTTTCAAATACATAATTAAAATATTTCTCTACATTTATATTATTTATAACTGCTGTTTGAATACCGTATCTAGCATTATTAAAATGTAATAATGCAAACACATCTTCAAAAAGAAAAAATAGGATATGTTTTAAATATAAGCTTTAACTAATTCTTTATTTTCCTTTCCAAAAATAGGCTGCGCCATTAGTGTTTCCAATTTTCTCAATTAATCCTTCTTTTAACAATCTTGCTAATTCTAGTTCAATTGTATTGATTGATATATCAGGCCATATTTCGTGGATTTCTTCTTTAGATATCTTCCCCAAAGTGGTTTTAATTGTTTCTTCCACTCTTTGGGCTTTTGATAACTTCTTATCTTTAATGATTTCATAACGTCTTGCTAACTCATTATAAGCGGATAATAATGTCATTAAAAAATTTTCAATAAAAGGCCAATAAGAATTATGATTATCACTCCAACCAGAAGAAGATTCATAAAGCTTTTGATAATACATGCCTTTATTCTTATTGATGATGTTTTCTAAAGAAACGTATTTACCAACATCATATCCAGTTTTATAAAGAAGCAATAATGTTAATAGTCTAGACATTCTACCATTACCATCTTCAAATGGATGGATGCATAAGAAATCTAAAATATAACAAGGAATCAATAATAATGGATTGATATTAGAATTACTTCTAGCATCGATAAACGCTAATTCGAGTTGTTCCATTGATTGAGGAGTTTCAATGGCGGGAACTGGTCTAAATCTAATACTTCTACTACCGTCTGTGTTAATCTGCATTATGACATTATCAACAGTTTTAAGCATTCCTCTAGTGGGTGTTTGTTTTCTTTCTAATAAATCACGATGAAGTAATAATATTTGTCTAGTTTCAATATCGATGGTTCGATAGTCCATATGGATTCTATTCAGAACATCCCTATAGCCAGCGATTTCTTCTTCATTATGGTTTCTAGGTTCGGTAGATTCGTTAACTAGTTCTTTAATTCTTTGATCAGTAGTAACAATGCCTTCAATCGCATTACTAGCTTTAACAGATTGAACTTTGGCAATCTTTACTAAGTTATTAAAAACATTAGGATACTTTTCTTTAAAAACATCAGAAATTGTTTTATTTCTTTCAATTGCAAAAAGCATCGATGCAATGTTTGACGGAATAAATTCATTTTCTAAAAACGAATAATCAAATCTTTTCATAGACAAATACCTCTATTTGCCTAAAATATACAACATTTTAGTTAAATAATCAATATGACTGTTACAACATTTACCTAATTTTTATCGTTATTTAGTTAAATATTTATTGTCATTAACCAATAATATCCTGATTCAACAAGAATTTTACTATATAAGAAAAAAGAAAAAGATAATCTAATGTTATAGTTTCAAATTACTATAATAAATGATTATCTTTTTTATTTAATCCGCCATTTTCCGCCAGAGGGATTTCAACTCTACCTTAATTTTTTCAATATATTTTCAGAATATAGTAATAAAACTTGAAAATGACGAGGTATCTTTAATTGGTACCTTTTTATTTTTTAGTTTGTCAACTTTTGTTACACACACTTTCAAAAAAATTGATTTTGCTAAAGTTTTGTAATATACTGAATATGGTGATGGCTATGATTATAAGAAATAATTATTTAAATGAATTGATTAAAATGAAGGATAAAATGTTTATTAAGGTAATCACAGGAATAAGAAGATGTGGTAAATCTATTTTATTGCAACAATTTAAAGATTATTTATTAAAAAATGGAATCAATGAAGAACAAATAATATATATTAATTTCGAAATGATGGAAAATGAACCTTATTTAAATTATAAGGAACTTTATCAACATATTTTAGATTTAACTGTAAAAAAGAAAATGTATGTTTTTATAGATGAAATACAAGAAGTAAAGTATTTTGAAAAGGTAATTGATTCTTTGTTTGCTAAAGGAAATTATGATATTTATATTACAGGTTCAAATTCTCATCTATTGTCTAGTGAAATATCGACATTATTGTCAGGAAGATATGTAGAAATAAAAATGTTACCACTATCTTTTAAAGAGTATTTAGAACTTGTTAAAACAGAGAAAAAAGAGGCTTTTAATTCATATTTTAAGTATGGAGGATTACCTTATGCAGCCCAAATAGAAGATATAGATACCAAAATATCTTATATAGAAGGAATATATAATACCATAGTAATTAAAGATTTAATTGAAAGAAAAAACATTTCTAATGTTGAATTGCTAAAAGATATATTAAAGTATGTATTAGATTCAATAGGAAATACTTTGTCTTCAAAAAAAATATCAGATACTTTAACATCTAATGGTAGAAAAACTAGTCATGTTACAGTAGGTAATTATTTAGATGCTTTAGAAGAATCATATATACTATATAGAGCTGAAAGATATGATATTCGAGGTAAGCAAAGATTAAAATCATTAGAAAAGTATTATGTCGCAGATTTAGGATTTAGAGCTTTTGCGTTAGGTGATAGACAATATAATGTCGGATTTGTATTAGAAAATATTGTTTATTTAGAATTGTTAAGAAGAGGATATAAGGTTAATATTGGTAAATTAGATAGTTTAGAAGTAGATTTTATTGCTTATAAAGATAATGAAAAAACATATTATCAGGTATCAGCTTCTGTTTTGGATCCTAATACATTTGAAAGAGAAATTGCTCCTCTTAAAAAGATAAATGATAATTATAAAAAGGTCATATTAACTTTAGATGGACTTCCTATGAACTATGAAGGAATACAGCAAGTTAATATTATTGACTGGTTGTTAGAAAATTGATAATGGTTCGAATACCATTATCCTATGCTCCGCCAGTTATTTGAAAGATTAAGACTAGAAATAGTCTTTTTTTCTTAGTTTATATCCTATTAAATGCAATTAAATCCCATATACCCGTATGTACAAACGTTTATTTTTTATGTTATTATTACTAATAATAAAACATTTGAGGAATAATTATGTTAAACGAAGGACTATTTGAGATTCTTAACAAAGAATTTAAATTAAATAAATTAGAAATTGGTGAATACCATAAAGTCGATAAAAAAGGTATGCACTTTGTTATCGATTCATACGAAGTAGAAGGCATTGGTCACTTATCTATATTAAATATGAAAGCAATGTGCGGCTTAATGCGTATGGAAAGTATTATTTTAACTACATACGAAAAAGACGCTCCACTCTTTAATATTGATGTGATTAAAGTATTAAATAAAACTACCCTTTTAGCGGAACTTTATGATGTTCAAGTAAAACCATTACGCGAAAATGCCTTAAAAAAATTAAAAGATATTAAAAATAATAATTCTTCATTACCTTTATATAAAACAGAGCCTAGATGGTATGACTCAATAAAATATAAAGAATCATTAGGTTATTCAGGTAAAAAGCTATTACCAAAGTACCAAGAAATCTCTACAGAATATCTAAACGAATTCTTACAAATATTAAAATCCTGCAAGAACGTTGATATAAAAGAAAAATCTGAAATGGTAAAAGTCTATGTAAATGGGCTTCTTGCTTCAGGACCTACTGCAGAACAATTTTCAAAATTAATTAGCAAAGAAAAAACTAAAGAATTATTCTACGAACATATTTTCGGTGTAAGATAACATAAAAGGGATGTCGCTAGACACCCTTTTTATTTATTATCACCATCGAATAAATATTTAATTTCATCAAAGATTTGTTTATTAACTGGTTCATCAAAATCTACATAATATCCTCTAGTTTCAATATCAGATAATTTAAGTTTTTGACCTTTATAAATAACGTTGTATCTAAGTTTATTAATAACTCTGCCTACAACAAATCCTGCACGATAGAAATCAAGTAAGCATTCCCCTTCACTTGACCAAATCTTAT
>CAMNJQ010000059.1 GCA_946541575.1 uncultured Clostridium sp.
AATATAAGAATTTTTTCTTGAATCACTAATATATGTTGTAACACTTGGTATTGCAATTATCATTAGTACACCAAGTATTATTATTACAGCAAGTAATTCAATTAAAGTGAATGCATTGTTTTTCTTTTTTGTGCTTTTTCTTGTAGTTGTTTTTCTAATTGTCTTTTTGTTATTAGACTTCTTAGTAATAGTTTTCTTTGCATCTGTTTTCCTTTTAGTAGTATCTTCTTTTTTCTTCTTCATAAAACACTCCTATCCTCAACTAAATTATAAAATTAAAAAATATATAAATCAAATAATTTGAATTATGCATAAGTAAAGAATTGTAAACAAAATATTTTTCTACCATATGTATTATTTAATCTTTGCAAAAAAAGTATTTACATTTTAAATAAACATATTCATAATATAAACGAATAATATTCAAAAAGGAGGAAAGATTATGGAAGAAAGAACAATTGAAGACTTTGAAGCATTATTATCTTCAAAAAAGCTAAGTGAAGCGAAAAATATTTTAAAAGAAATGAATGAAGTTGACATGGCAGATTTTATTCAAAAATTGCCAGAAGAAAAGCTCATTCAAGCATTTAGGTTACTTCCAAAATCGATTGCAACAGATGTATTTGTAAACATGGATGAAGATGTACAAATGAGACTTATAACATCATTAACAAATAATGAAGCGACATCAATTATTGAAGATATGTTTACAGATGATGCTGCTGACCTCTTTGAAGAAATGCCTGCTGTAATGGTATCAAAATTACTAAGTGGAGTATCAAAAGAAACAAGAACACAAATTAATAGACTATTAAAGTATCCTGATAACTCTGCTGGATCACTAATGGCAATGGAATACATTCATTTAAAAAAAGGATTAACTATTAAAGAATCAATTGAAAGAATAAGAAAACAAAAAGATGATTTTGTATCTTATGATTCATGTTTTGTTACAGATAATGAAAGAAAACTTCTTGGATATGTAACAGTTAAGGATTTATTAATAAATGATCCAAATACACTTATTGATAATATTATGAATGAATGTGAACATTCAGTTAATACATTAGCAGATCAAGAAGAAGTAGCTGCTATATTTAAAGATTATGACTATTCTACTCTTCCAGTTGTTGATATGGAAGATAGACTAGTTGGAATAATAACAATTGATGATATTGTTGATATTATGGAAGAAGAAACAACAGAAGATATTGAAAAAATGGCAGCAATAACACCAAGTGATAAAACATATATGAAAACAGGAGTATTCGAAACATGGAAAAAAAGAATACCATGGTTACTTTTATTGATGATTAGTGCAACATTTACAGGTCAAATAATAACGCATTTTGAAAGTGCACTATCAACATACGTAATATTAACTGCATTTATCCCAATGCTTATGGATTCAGGAGGTAATGCAGGAAGTCAAGCATCTGTATCTGTTATAAGAAGCTTATCACTAGATGAAATAGAATATAAAGATACTTTTAAAGTATTATGGAAAGAATTTAGAGTAGCAATATTATGTGGTATAACACTAGCTTTAGCAAATTTTGCAAAATTAATGCTAGTTGATAATGTAAGTATTACAATTGCACTAGTAGTATGTTTAACATTAATTGTAACTATTCTAATAGCTAAATTAATTGGAAGCTTTTTACCAATACTAGCAAACAAATTAGGTTTTGATCCAGCAGTCATGGCAAGTCCATTTATAACTACTCTAGTTGATGCAACTTCGTTAATTATATATTTTAGATTTGCCACAATTTTACTAGGAATATAAAAAGAACTTATTAATAAGTTCTTTTTTCATTTATTAAATTACTTAATATCAGGCATAGCATTTATATCAGTCATTCCAAATCTAAATGCATCTGAAATTGTTACAGACTTTTTAGCTTGGATATTTCTTTTATTTGACCATTCATTTAATCCAATTCTATAAGTTGAGTCGCCAATATTATTTGCTACAACATTCCATGCCTCTATTACTTTAATTTGACTAGGTAAAACTAAATCAAAGCTCCAATTAGAAATGTCAAAATTAGAAGTATTAGTAATTATTACATCATATATTGCACTATAATCTCCTGCATTTCCCCAATAATTTTTCCTTTTCAATTCAACATTTATTGTAGCTAAATCAATATTCATATCCTCAGCATTACCTTTTACTCCACTAGGGCTTTGTCCTTCTTGAACATCATTAGATAAGAATGTATATGATATTTTTCCATCATCAAGGGACAAGTTATAATCTCGATCCATTTCAATTTGAATTTGATTGCTCTTAGTTTCACCTGGACTAATAAAATGCCAAAAATCACTTAAACCAGTTAAAGTAACTTTATCACCATCTAAAGAAAGTGATGCAAAAGAAAGTGAATTAGAAACAATCGAAGTATTATGTGGCAATATAAATGAAGCGGTCCAAGCAGTTAAAGAAGTTTCCCCACTATTAGTAACATAAACAGTTACATTACATCTTTTTTTATTAGATCCAGAATTCCAACAATCTTCTTGTTCCATTCTTAAAGTAAGAACATCTAATTTCCAAGTGGTATTATTAATTTGAGTTGGTAAAGTAACATCAGGAGTATCTCCACCACTATTTCCACCTTGACCACCACTTTGACCAGAAGTTTTATCTATCCAATCACCCATAAAGCAATTATCATTCAAAACCAATACTTTATCAGTTCCATCAATAAGAACATTTGGAGAAATAGTACTTATGCCAGTCTCAATTTTATCAACATCTAACTCGTCTTCATTGACTAATTCAATTCCAACTTCTGACTCATCAGTACTTGCCCAATAATAGTCATATCTTCTTCCATCAAAAGTAGTTACAATATATCTATCTTTCCATTTTCCATAAGGACTACTATCAATATCATTTTCCATTTGTAAACATTTAGCAGGGATATAATATGTTGCTGAAGTATCATAAGCTTTCAATTTTCCATTATTAAGTAAAAATCTTGCACTACTAATATAAGCTTTAGCAGATGCAACATAAGCGCTTTTTCTTGAATCGCCAATATAATTACTAACACTAGGTATAGCAATAATAAGTAGAATAGCAAGAATTATAATAACTGCCAATAACTCAATCAATGTAAATGCTTTACTATTTTTTAAAAATTGTTTTTGTTTTCTTTTATTCTTCTTTTGTCTTTCATTTTCTTTTACTATAAAATCATGATTATTCATATAATCACCTCTATCATAATATTACTATATAATAATATTTACAAAAATTAAATAATTATTTTAAAGTTTTTTTTGCATTTTACACATTATATGATAAAATTTATTTATAATATTTGGAGGATTTATGAAAAAGTTAATTATATTAGTAGTAGCATTAAGCATATTTTTAGTTGGATGTGGAAACGAAGAAAAAAAAGAAGAGCCTAAAAATGGTACATATAGCTGTACTAAATTTGAAGAATCTGGAGGAGAAAATGCTGAATCAACTGTATACGTTGAAATAGTAGATGGTAACATAAATAAAGTATACTCTACACTTAAGTTTAAAACAGAAGAAGCATTTAAAAATGTTTGTGATGGACTAGATATTTCTAATAGATATAGCGAAAATAAAATTGATTATGAGTGTAATAACAAAACAATAAAATTCTTAGATTATTTTCAAACTCATGAAAATAACAATTACACTTTACAAGAATTTGTATTAGATTTAAAAGCAATGGGATTTGGATGTTCTTTTGAAGCAAAATAAATAAAGCATAAAAATGCTTTATTTTTTTTATTCTAATATAATATCAGTATGTGGTGGAATTTCTTCTTTTTTAATAACTTCTTCAAAGACAGGTTCTAAATCATCATTTTTATCTTCCTTTTTTGCAATAGTTAACTGTGCACTTACTGGTTCTACAATAATTCTTCCAAGTGTTTTAAACACATATTGAATACTATTTCTACTTTCATCATTAACAAAAGAAAGAGTTATATTAGATTCATCTTTTAACTTAAATTTAGGAGTAATCTTATATACTCCCTCAGTCTCTCCTTCTTCTCTTTCTATTTCAACATCAAAATATTTTGATAAATCATCATCAAGCCCATTATAATTAACAAATTCATATTCGAAAACAGGATCATTTTCTCCTTCAAACTTTAAAGTATCTTTTACTTTTATATATGTATATCCATAAACTACATGACAAATAACATCACTAGATATATAATTGCCAATACCATCAATTTTTTCACAAACACTCCCAGGATATTGAGCTTCATTCATAGCATTTTCTTCATCTAAATAATTTAATTCACTAACATCATTAACTATATTTCTAGTAAATGCCCAACTTCTTTTATAATCAATTCCTTCAATTAATTCATCATCAACATTAACTTTAGGTAGTTTACCTGTACTCCAATCTCCACCATACCATTTCCACATAATGTCTCCAACATAATTATCAATATGTTCTTCTCTTTCTTCAGCACTAACAAAAGAAATCATAATAGAAACAACAAAAAATAATACAAGTAATAATTTAATTTTTTTCATAAGTATCCTTTCTTTATACTTCTATATACTTTATGAAGAATTAAATTATTTTTTAAACATTTTTATAGAATTTTATTTTATTATAAATATAATATATAAATAAGGTGAAATTATGAGCGAACTAAATCAAAAAGAAGAAATTTTAAATCAAATTAAATTTATGATAGATACTTCTCCAGAAGAATTTATAAATATTGCAAAAGATGCAATCAGTCTTTTTATAAAAAGTACATTGTTATTCGGTATTAATAGTAATCAGTCAAAAGAATCATTAAATACTTTAAAAGAAATGTTTAAAATTTTAAAAAAAGAAAAAGAAATATTATATGAAATTGCAAACAATATTAATTATATTGATTTAAATGAAACAAGTGATTTTATAGATACTCTAGATGAATTAAATG
This sequence comes from uncultured Clostridium sp., assembly GCA_946541575.1. Taxonomy (GTDB): domain Bacteria; phylum Bacillota_I; class Bacilli_A; order RF39; family UBA660; genus RUG13868. The sequence continues at coordinate 4,957 of CAMNJQ010000059.1, forward strand.
AAAATACATATAACTATTATGATTCTATTTTAGAAAATATTGATATATCTTGCGAAATAAGAAATAAAAATAGAGTTATAAAACCTAGAGAAAGTTTTAATTCACTAATTACTGATAACTCATATGTAAAAAAAGAAAAAGAACTAATAAAGAAAAAAGATGATTTAATAAAATAAATCATCTTTTATTCAAACTTAAATAAATTTAACCCAATCTCATCATCATGGTATCTATCTACTACACCATCAATAACAGAAACAATCATTTCACAAGTAGCACTAACAACTGCTCTATTTAAGTGTCCGCCAAACACCTCACCATTTTCATTTCCAGCACTCATATGAATATGAGTATAAAACTCATTATTCATAGTGTTAATTGTTCCAGTAAGTGATACTATTTCAAAGTTTCCTTGAAAACTATTAGAATAATATTTCTTTTCATCAACTTTATAAACTCCTACAGTAAAGTCATTAGTTGCTCCAAGAGCACGAACAGAAGCAAGCTTTATATTTTCTTTTAAAGCAAGTTCTTTAATTTTATCCAATATTTCTTCTCCTTTATCAATTCTTACAACAATATCATTTTTAAATCTTCTATATTCCATATTTTCCTCCTTAATTATTTATTAATATTTTACCTATTATTTCATCATCTAAATGATCAACAAAATACTCTGCATCTGAATTTGTTCCAGACACCATACCATAATGTATTGGAATTGCTACCATTGGTTTTATATAATTTACATATTCTATTGCCTCATCTTTATTCATAGTATAAATTCCTCCAATTGGAACAAAAACTACATCACACTTTACTTCTCTTGCATCAGGAGTATTATCAGTATCACCCATAATATAATATTTTCTATCATCAAAATACATCAAATATCCAACCCATTTTTTATCTTTAGGATGAAAATTTTTCTCGTTATTATATGCCCTGACTGTTTCAAATTTTATGCCAAGAACTTCATATTTATGATTAGGTTCAACAAATACTATCTTATCATCCGAAAATCTTTTTTTAATTTTATCTTCTAAAGAAAAAGGAGCGACAATAATTGTACTACTATTCCTTACTTTATCAATACTTTCTTCATCGAAATGATCATAATGATCATGTGTTACAAAAATAATATCAGCATCATTAAAATTTTTCTTTACATTAAAAGGATCAAAATAAATAACTTTATTTTTACAAAATCTTATACTACTATGACACAAAACTTCTATACCATTTAACATATTATCACCTCTTATATAATTATATTTTATCATATAAAATAGATTAAATATTTATAAAATTATAAACTTATTTAATTATAACAAAAAAAGGATGTCTAACATCCTTTATTATTAATATAATATTTAAAAAACTAATTCCGTATTGCTAGAAAACTTGAATAGCGTATAATGAACAAATTGCCTTTCATTAGTACAATTTTACTCAAATTTTCGTAAACTCAATTACTTAAACAATACCATAATTTTTTAAATCGTAATACAAAATTACCATTATATTAATTTCACTATTTTCAAATTTTATCAATTTAATAAATACTAATGCCGTAATCTATTATTTTAATAGATTAAATACTATTAAAAATCAAAAATAGGATTAAATAATTTATATGGGCATACATTATAAATATATTTAATATAGTGATAATGGAAATAATAAGTAAATAGAGTTTTACTCTTAATTCCATTTACATAATTATAATAATAAAAAAGAAAAAAGAAGTCAATAAAAAAGAACTAATTAAAGTTCCTTTTTTGTTTTTTTAGCTGGTTTTGTTTTCTGTCTATTTGAAAAATCATTACTTACATAATCATTTGATTTAGACTCTTTTAATAACTTTTTATTATCGTCCATTTTTTCTTCAAGTTGAGTAAATTTAGAATTAGTAAATGCAATTCCAATAACTGCACAAACAACTACTACTAAGCAAACAATTAAAGTGTCACTTCCATTGCTACCACTCTTATTATCTTCTTCTAAGCTTTTTTTATACTCTTCCATTACATCATATCTATCGCTTTTTTTAGTATCATATAATGTTTTAATAGCATTCTTTATTCCTTCACCATAAGCTTCAGCATTAAATCCTGGGAATACTTGATCACCAATTATAATATAAGGAACACCACTTGCTGGTTTACCTAAAAAATTAGAAATAGCTGTCATATATTGACTATTATTTGAATCATTCCATACTTCATATGATTCCATTTTAAAGTATTTTCCATATTCATTAGTAATAGAATTCATAAAGTCTAAAAATGCTCTACAATATGTACATCCTTTTCCTCTAAATAAGTAAATAGTAATTGCATCCTTATCTGGTGAATACTTTTCATATTTTTTTTCTAGCTCTTCTTCTTGTAATGTCTTTTCGAAATCCAAAGTATTATATTTAATTTCTTTAGCTAAAGTAACACTAGGAATAACTAAAAGTACAAGCAACAAAACAACAAGTAAAATTTTATTTTTTTTCATATACAAACCTCCATAATGTACAAAATAATTTTATAACAAGATTAATATGTTGTAAAGAATTTAATTATCGATAATTGTAATTTTTCCTTCTTGATCTATTTTTGCATTAACGCTCCAATTATTTAAATCATTAATAATTCTTTGCTTTTCACTTCCATCTAAAATAGTAGTAAATTTATTTTTTTGTAATGCAGGTATTACATAATAGTTCATAATTCCATTTTTCTCTAATTTAATTTGAAATATCGCGCTATCTTCAGTATTGCCATTAAAAATAAAATCTCCTAAATTATATGCAATGATTTTTCCTTTATAAAATTCAAATCCCTGTAAAACATGAGCATGATGTCCAATAACAGCATCAGCACCAGCATCAATATACTTTTTAGAACTTTCAACTTGTTCTTTTTCTAATTCATGATAACCTTCTTTACCATAATGAATTATTGCAATAACATAGTCACTATTTTCTTTTACTTTTGATATTTGGTTTATCATATTAGTTGGATCATAGCATCTAAAAACCCCTTCACTATCAACAGTTGCTCCAGGAGTTAAAATATATTTTTCAGCTCTTGTTGCATTTAAAAAAGCAAATTTATAACCATTAATAACAAAATAATAAGGGGCCATTGCTTCATCTAAATTATGTCCAGCACCAATATGTGGTAATTTATACTCATCAAATGTATCTAACATGTCTAAAAAAGCATCTTTTCCAAAATCATAAACATGATTATTAGCAAGAGTTAGCAAATCAACTCCCATCTCGTGATAAATATTTAGTCTTTCAGGCTTTGCTCTAAATGTATACTGTTTACCATTCATAGCTTTTCCCCTATTGCTAACAGTAAACTCTGAATTAGCAACCATCAAATCACTTTCCTTCATAACCTTTAAAGTTTCTTCAGAAAGAATCCCTAAAACTCCTTTATTTCTTTTATCGTATTCAGGCATTATATACCAATTATCTGCAAGAGAAATATCACCAACAAAACTAAGTGTACTTGTATCACTTGAATCTATAATTTTAACATTACTATTTTCGGTATATAATCCATTATACAAATCATTTAAAACTATGAAAGAATAATTAGTAGCTAAATGCCAAAGATTAATGCTATATTCATTTTCATTCAATAAATTATCCATTTTTTCAAGAGATTCAGGATATTTTTCATTAACCCATTGTAAAAATTCTTTACTAATACCATTATTATTTAACTTATCATATAGCTTATCAACAATATTAATTTCAATAATTGGTTCATCCACCACAATATTATTATTAGACTTTTTATTAAAATTATTTAAGAATAAAACAAAAAGAATAAACAAAAGTAAAAAAATTAATGGTTTCCATTTTAACTTCCTTTTTACCATAATAACCTCACTAGCATATAAAATAATTATAGCATAATAATTAAGCAAAATAAAAGCTTTGCACAAAAGCAAAGCACAAACTAACGTTTTAACCCTAAATCTTGTTCACAAAATTTATCAAATTTTAAAGTTTCTTCATTTTCTATATCATTTTCATCCATAACAGACTTTACATCAATTTTTCCATGAGAATAAGAATAACTTACCATAGCAAGTTTTCTATCATAACCTTCTCCAGTTGTTATGTCAAAACCTTTAATACCTGTAACTAATACTACATCAAGCCCATTTTCTCCAATTTCTTTCATAGCATCAATACTTAAGTAACGTCCATCCCCATTAGATTTAACAACTCCTGAATAAGTAATAGTATTATTAAATAACTCAAAAGATTTATCAGAAAAATTAACTTTTAAATCACGCTTTTTATTAGTTTTACAAACTTCACTTTCTATAATATAAATGTAACCTAATGTTCTCTTAGCAATTGATTCATATAAAGAAATTGCATTTTTTGAATTTAATTTTTCATTTGAATACATACCAAAACACCTCTTACTACAAGTTTGTATTGTATGAAAAAAAAATATCTTTGTCAACTAAGTAAAACATATTTCTTATATTTTCTCATAATAATATTTTTATAAAAAAAAACTAAGAATCAAATATTGATACTCAGTTTTTTTATTTCCTATTAACAATCAAAGCTATAATTGGATATATTTCTAATCTGCCAAGAAGCATACCAATACACATTACAAGTTTAGATAAATCACTAAATAATGAAAAATTAGGTATTTCAAAATACAAACCAACATTTCCGAAAGTTGTAAAAACAGCATTTAATGACGTTTCAAATGAAAATCCATCAATTGAAACAACAAACAAAATAATTAAAATTAGAATTATATACAAAAACATAAAACTTTTAGTACTATTAAGAGTTTCCTCTTCTACTTTTTTCCCTTCAAATGTAATTACTTTAACACTGTTAGGATGAACTATTTTTAATATATCTCTTTTAATAATTTTAAAAATAAGAATTAATCTTGATATTTTAAAGCCACCACATGTACTTCCAGCGCAAGCAGAAACAACCATAATAAATAGAATCCATACTCTACATATAGTAGGATATATATTAACATCTCCAATACTATAACCAGTACTAGAAATAAATGAACTAGTATTAAAGAATCCATTTAACAAAGCATCATAAACATTACCAAAAAAAGATAAAGAATTAATAAAAAGTAAGAATACAGTAAATAGATATAGCCCTATATATACTTTAAGTTCTTCGCTTTTAAAGATAGATTTAAAATCTTTAACTAATAAAAGAAAATAAATATTAAAGTTTATACCAAACAAAAACATAAAAATAGAAACTATAATCTTTGCTGATGAAGAATAAGTAGCTAAGCTTGTATTTAAAGGACTAAATCCACCAGTTCCAGCAGTTCCCATTGATATTAATAAACTATCAAATAAAGAAACTCCTGATAAAAGAAGTAAAATAAACTCAGAAATAGTTAATACAAAATAAATTCCATATAAATAATATAAAGTTTTTTTAATTCCTGGAACTAATTTAGATACTGTTGGTCCTGGCATCTCAGCTTTTAATAAATACATTGATTTATCATTTTTTGCAAGAGGAATTATTGCCATAACGAATGCTAAAACGCCCATTCCACCTATAAAATGCATAAAGTCTCTCCAAAAAAGAATGCTTTTAGGAAGATATTCAACTTCTTTAAAAATAGATGCACCAGTTGTTGTAAATCCCGATACAGATTCAAAAATTGCATCAACAATAGAAACATTTGTCTCAAAGAATATGGGAACCGCACCTATTAAACTAATAAAAAGCCAAGAAAGAGTAACAATTCTAAATCCATCTTTCGCAAATAAATGTTTATTATCAGTCTTTAAGTTATTTAATAAAGACCCAATAAGAAATGTTATTAAACTAACAATAAAAAATGAAAGGCATCCTTCTTTAAAAAATAATCCAACTATAAAAGGAATAATAAGTAAAAAGGAATAGCCTATCAACACTTTTCCAATAAACTTATATACAATCTTATTTCTCATAAATTACACCAAGATATCATTTATTTCTTTAACATTAATATTTTCATCAACTGCTAAAGCAATAACATCTCTTTCTTTTATTTCATCACTACCACTTGGAAAAATAATTGATCTTCCTCTTAAAATTGCTACAACAAGAACATTACCTTTAAATTTTAATTCTTTAAGTTTGATATTTAAACCTTTAAATCCATGCTTTACATTAAATTCTAATACTTCAAATTTTTCTTTATCAAACTTATAAATAGACTCACAACTACTATTAGTACTATTTTGCATTGCTCTAACATATTGAACAATAGAATTAGTAGCTATTTTATGAGGTGCAACTACTGTATCAAGTTCTGCTTTATCTAATATTCCATCAAGATTTATATGATTTACCTTAGTAATAACACTTGGAACATTAATGCTTTTAGCAAACATAGAATGGACAATATTTTCTTCATCTATGCTATTAAGAGATATAAAGCAATCAAAATTTTCAATATCTTCTTCATAAAGTAAGTTTTGATTAGATACATCTCCATTAATAACTAAAGCTTTTGGAATTTTTTCGCTTAATAATCGACACCTTTCCTCATTAGCCTCTATTATCTTAACAAACATTCCCATCTCAATTAACATTTGAGCAAGATAAACGCAAGTATTTGAACCTCCACTAATCATAATTTTTTTATTTTCTTGTCCAACTAAATTAGAAAATTGTAAGAAAGATAATATTTGATCTCTTTGACCTGTTACATGTATTTTATCTCCTACCTCTAGAACACTATTACCTCGTGGAATAATAGTCTCACCATTTCTCTCAAGAGCACATATTATTACTCTTTTTTTTAGTTTTCTAAGTAAACTATTTAATGTTAACCCACTAATTGTACTATTTTCTTTAATTTTAATAGAAACCATATACATTCTACCTTTAAAAAAAGAAATAGTATCCAAAGCATTAGGAATACTTAAAATTCTAGCTATATGAGCAGCAGTCATATATTCAGGATTAATGGTCATTGAAAGACCTAAGTCATCCTTTAATAAACTAATTGAAGAAGAATACTCTGGTGTCCTAACACGAGCAATAGTCTTTTTAACACCAAGCTTTTTTCCCAAAAAAGAACACATAATATTTTTTTCATCTTTATCCATAACACTAATTAGTAAATCTGAACTCTCTATTCCACTTTCTATTAAAACATTAGAATCCAAAGCATTACCATTTACATAAAATACATCTTCATTATTTACTATATCTTTATTTGTAAACACTTTATCATCAATAATAGTAACTTCATTACCATCAAGTGCTAATTCTTTTGCCAAATACTCTCCTAGTTTCCCTATTCCAGCAATAATAATCTTCATATCATAATCACCTTTGATTATTATATACAATTAATTAAAAAAAGTAAATGATTAACATTTACTTAAGCTTTTACTAGAAAAATATTGTTCTAACTCTTTCTTTGTATAATATTTTTCTACAAATAATTCATTAATATCTACATTTGATATTAACTCTTCAACATCTTTAAAAGTTAAATTAGGTAGTAAAAGTCTGCCGACTTCAGAAGGTAGTGTAAAACTATCGAAATCTTTAATTAATTTCATCTCTAATTCTTTTACATAGCCTTTTGGAAAAATAATCCCTTTAGCACTTACTAAAGACTGAAGATTTAAAGAACCATAAATTGTATCAGGTAATACTAAGTTTTCTGCACGTTTTAAAAAAGATAAGTTAACATCTTTCATCATTGTTTCTGGAAAAATTACATTTTTAGCAGTATTAAGTTCTCTAAAACTGACCCCTCCACATTTTGGTACTATAAAATTTTCAATATATTGAACTTTAGGCATTTCAAAAGTTCCATATATTTCTTTTGGAAAAGAAACATTATTAAATGTTTTTAATGCAAATAAATTCAAATTATTTTCAATTATTTCAGGAAACTTTACATTACTTGCATCCTCTAAATTTTCCATCTCTAAAGTTCCAACTATACTTCTTGGAAAATGATAATTAGAAAGAGTCTTTACACCATTTAATACTAAAGAACCTTTAATGTCATCACTTAATTTCAAGTTTTCTAAATTTTCCAAGCCAGATAAATTTAATTCATAAAATTTACTAGGAAAATCAATTCCAGCAGCATCCTTTATATAATCTAAAAACAAACACATTTCACTACAATCAACTTCTCTAAAAATTTTATTTAAATCATCAACCATATTTCTTTTATTTCTAATTTCATTAATTCTTCTATCTGCTGAATAACCAAAACTCTCAATTGTATCTCCTATTTCATATAAAAAGCATAACTCCTCGTTAGATAATTCTTCATTATTATTCATTTTGTCTTCTATCAATGAAAGTCTTTGAAAATCTTCTAGTGCTTTTCTACTATTACCTATATATGGAAATTCTTCAAGTTTATCATTTAAAATTTTAAACATAGATCTTTCCAAGTTTTGATTATCAATAATTCCTCTAATTTCTTGAATAGAATCTCCAAATGTTCTAATTGCTATCCTAGGAACCTTAAATTCATTGTTTTTATCTTTTGAATAATAAATATAAAAGTTACCATAGGAAATATAATTAGAAGCTATTTCCTTTTGATTAATGCACCATCCAGTATTATATCCAATAATATCACTAACAAGTTTATCAGCAGAACTATGCCTAGGATATTTGACCCATATTCCCTCATCATCTATACTTTTTCCTTCTTTTAAAAACTTGACATACAACTTTTGGAAATTTAAACTTCCAACAATATTTTCATCAAATTCAACTTTCATCAAACTAGATAGATAATTAAACATTTTTTCTACTATTCCTTGATTAAATTCTAAGAAAGGAAATGCCGATGTTTTAGTTCTTTTTGTAATTTTATCAATTTCTTTATCATAACTACCTGATTTTAACACTCCACGAATTAAATAATACTTAAACCATATTGGATATTCTGAATCAATTAAGAAATCTAACCAAACATCAAGTGATTCTTTTTGGCTAGTCCTAACTATTTCAAGTAAATTATTTTTTTCATCTTCACTTAGTTCTCTGCCGAGATTCGATTTATTAATATCAATATATCTTTCAGGTAATTTATCACATAAATACTTATTATAAAAAAAAACTTTTGATATTTCTCTATTTCTATTATTTAATTTAACTTTTTTAATAACATTATCCAACCTAGATAAATACTTTGCTATTTTAGTATTTGGATTATCACTTTTTAAAGAAGTTATTAGAACTTCCTTACTAATATGTAAGTCTTTAAATAAATAATTTAAAAAAGACTCTTCATTATCACACTTCATTATATCCCCTCAAATCATGGCATATTATACCACATTTTAATAAAAAAGAAAAGATAAAAAGAAAATAATTACTTTTTATCTTTTTTTTGTTTAACGTTACTATCATTTTTATTTTGTAATTCGCGATAATTAACCTTACCTATTTTAGTAATCGGTAAAGATTGTCTAAATTCATATTCATATGGAATAGCATATTTTACTATATTTTTCTCACAATATTTTTTTATTTCTTCTTTAATCTTATTTGTTACCTCATATTCTTTCTTTAAGACAATTACAGCTTTTGCAACTTCCTGTTTAACTTTGTGTTTAATTCCCACTACAACACAAGAATCAACATATTCACATTTTGATATTATTTCTTCTAGTTCAAGTGGATAAATATTATAACCATTAGAAATAATCATTCTCTTAAGTCTAGAAGAATAATGTAATACTCCATCATCATTTAAATATCCTAAATCACCGGTATGAAGCCAAATATCTCCATCGCTATGTCTTCTCAAAACAATAGCAGTTTCCTTATCTTGATTTACATATCCAAGCATTACACTAGGACCTTTAACGCATATTTCCCCTACTTCATTATATCCCTTTTCAATATCAGAATAAGGTTCAAATATTTTTATAATATTATCAGGATTTGCAATTCCTATATTATCTCTATCTTTTACACTTTCACATGTAGCAGAAATAAATGCAGTAGCTTCAGATAAACCATATCCAACTTGAATTTTAGCAATAGAACCACATTCTCTAAAATAAGTTTCTGTTTTAGTTCTAAGTTCACTACTTAAATAATCTCCACCAGATAAGATAACTTTAACACTTTCAAAACTTTTAGAGCCTAGCTTCTTACCTTTAATAATTACATTAAGCATAGTAGGAATAACTGGTAAAAGATTTGGCTTTTTCTTTGCGATAGTTTTATTTATTTTAGACATATTAATCTTAGGAATTAAAATACATTTCAAGCCAATAGAAAGTGGAACATGAATACAAACACATAATCCAAATCCATGAAAAATTGGTAATGCTGATAAAATAGAATACCCAGGCTTTGCCTCTTTACATACATACTCACACTGTTTAGAAATAGAATTAAAGCATAAATTAGATAAAATAATTCCTTTAGTCTTTCCAGTAGTACCACCACTATAAATGATTACCGCTGGATCATTTTGTGATCTATTTACATGAGTATTAACTACATGTTCACCAATCTTAGTAAAGTTTTTCCAGTCAATAACTTCTTTCTTATAACGCATATTCTTTTTATTTTTTTTATTATATAAAAATTTTAGAATACCATTCATACTATTACTTACATTACAAACAACAATTGTAGCATCAAGATATTTAACTTGTTCATAAGAAGCATCTGTTGTAAAGATAATAGTAGAATTAACTTCACTCATTGCATCTTTTATATCTTGTTCTTTACTTAATGGATGAATTATATTACAAATTGCCCCTATTTTATTAACTGCATATATTATAAAAATTGCTTCAGGAATATTTGGCATACAAATTGTAACACACTCATTTTCAATAACATTTAACTCTTTTAATGCAACTGCAACTCTATCTATATTTTTAATTAGTTCTTCATAAGTATATACTTTATCAAAATATTCTAAAGCCAAAAAATGAGGATATTTAATAGCAATATCTGAAACAGCATCATACATTGAACCATTATAATAATCTAAATGTTCTGGCATTCTATCATAATATTTTAGCCAAGGTTTCTCTTCGTTATTCTTAGATTTATTAATCATATTAACAATTTTATTAATATATTCATTTACAATTCCCACATTAAATTCCCCCAATCTAAATATACATAAACTAATTTTATCATAAATATTTGATAATTCAATAAACTATATATCTTTTTATATACAAAAATAACTTCATAAAAATATTATTTTATATTTCAAAAATTATTCAAAAAAAGAAAGCATTTATTTATTGCTTTCAAGAATATGTAATCTTCTTTTTAATAAAAAGACAATTATTATTAATAAAATAATATTTATAACAAAAGAAATAAAAAATAAATTTTTATCATTGCTTTCTTTAGATACTTCTACTTTTCTATTTAAATTAATAGTATAAACTTTTTCTAAGTCACCTGATTTAAGATTAATATTTACAAAATCTTTATCTTTAATACTAACTTTTCCAATATTGTCAATAGTTGCACCTTCTTCATCAGTTTCAGCATTAATATATAAATCAGTTACATTATTATCAACGTCAATATAATACTCTAAAACGTCTGTCGTAAAATTAATATTATATCCAACTATATCTAAAGATGATAAAACTAAATGCTTTGCTGGTAATGGTTCAGATGGAACAACAATATCGTCTTTTTCATTAGGAGCAGGAGTTGGTGTAGGATCTGTTGGTTCAACCGATATCACCTGTTCTTGATTGTTTGGTTTAGTTGGTGTAGATGGTGTAGTTTGATTATTCTGAGTAGTAGGTTTAGATGGTGTCGTTGGATTTGTTGGTGTAGTTGGTGTAGTTGGTGTAGTTGGTGTAGTTGGCGTAGTTGGATTTGTTGGTGTAGTTGGTGTTTCTGGAGTTGTAGGAGTACTAGGTTTTTCAACTACTTCATTAATTGTTACACTCTTAGAATTACTAATAGAAGATGAATCATCAGCAATTATGTCAACATCAACATCATATAGATCATTTGAATAAACAGTAAAATTAGCTGTTCCAGCTTGTGAAGAAGAACAAGTTAAAATAGCTAAAGTAGCACTAGTTCCAACACCATCAACATTATTCAAATTAATTTTATTACCATTTGATATTAATCCAGTTACATTAGAACTAATAGTACAAGTAGCATTAGTATAAGTCAGCGTTATTGTTCCACTAGCTAAATTTTTACTCCCAGAATAATTTAAATTAATTGTATAACTCTTTCCCTGATTAGCACTACTATCACCAGAAAAGCTAAGATTACCTTCGGCAGCAAATACATTTCTATAACTAAAAAACATAACTAATAAAAATATTACATATATAAATTTATTTTTCATATAACACCTCACAATGAACTTTTTAATCCAATAAGAAATCTAGAAATAATTAATGCATCATTACTTTTAATTTTTCCATCACTAGATACATCAGAAGCTCTTTCCTTTAATTGATCAAGACTAGTCATTCCAACAAGATATCTACTGATTAATAATGCATCATTACTTTTAATTTTTCCATCACCAGATACATCACCTTTTACTATAATATTATAGATAGAACCACTAGCTTGTATTTTAAATCCTGTTCCTATATATGTAACAGATGAAGTTACATCATTATCACTATTATTCAGAATTTTATAATCACCACTTATATTTAAATTATTAATAAAGAAATCTTTACTTAACTCTTTTTTATCTTCTAAGTTTATAATAACACTGTTAGAATTTATATTAAAAGAACTATTATTAGAAGAAAGAGGAATACTACTTTTATTTTTAGTATAAGCATAAATAACTGACTCACATCCATTATAAGTTTCATTCTGGATGGTTTGAACAATATCTCCCATATCAAATCTTGATCCAGATATAGATGCAAAATAATAATTACTACCTCTTGAAATATTCATATTACTTACTAAAGAGCTTTCGTTATTAGTAGAACACATAGCATAAAACTTAGTAGAATCAGAAAAATTTGATTGATATTTAATTATTACAGTAAACGATCCATTAACATTCTTGCCATCGAAGTATAAAGATTTAATACCGTTAGAGTTAGATAAGCCACTTCCAAGCTCTATCCATAATGCATCATTATTTATATCATTATTTAAGGATAAATATGCAGTATAATTAGTACCTTCAGTAACAGAAAAAGAAATCTTATCTAATATTTCATTACCAACATTATCAAATTTTGCAGTTACATAAACTGGACTATTAATAGAAAAAATTAAATTGCCAAAAACATCAGATGAATTATATGAATGGTCAAAATCATAATTTTTATTTGCAACAAAGTAATATGAGTCTTTACATACCATAAAATCTTCATATGAAATGTAAAAGAAACCATTATCTCCCCAACTACTCCCCCAAGAATTCTTTGCAATCCATGCACCATTAGTAGTGGCATTTTTAAAGTTTGATGCAGAAACAGTATCATCCCATCCTACAAGAACAACTGCATGATTTCCAACTGTTGAATCACCATTATATCTATAATAATGTTTATTTTGACTAATATTCATATAACTATCATCATAATAAATATTTACACCAACTGACTTATAAGTTTTAATTTTAGCTTTTAAGGATAATACAAAATCAGTACAAGAGACATTTTCATCGTAATGTGTCTCATAAGAAAACTCATCTACATTAATTGCAGGTTTATCAAAAGAATTAGAAGAATATGGCATTTGTTGATAAGTAGTATAATCACTATACGGAAAAGAACTTTCATATACTGGCCCATTTCCATTAAAAAAGTAAGAAGCAGCTACAATAGAATTACCACCAGATGTTAAACTACGATTATATGTGTTTAAATTAGTATCTGAAAAACCATCTTTACTAGTGTTATAAAAAATATGAGCTTCACTAAAATCTGCCTTATCCTTAGTTATTAAATTATTATAAATTCCTTGTGTTTCTAAAAGTGATGAAGCAGTAAATGCCCAACAAGCATTATTACCATGCTGATTTTTTGAAGAAGTAACATATCCTTCACCAAATGCATTATATCTTGCTTCGTAAGCTGAAACAAAAACTGTTATCAATTTATTAATTGTAAGATTTTTAAAGAAAAAAAACTGGTTAGAATCCAAATCACAGTAATTTGGCTCAATAAGATTATCTTTATCATCTGAATTTAACCATTCATAATATTCTTTACTCATAGAACAATTTTCAAGTTCTCCAGCATATACATTAGGAATATATAAAAGAAGAACTAAGATAAATATAATTATTTTTTTATTTATCATACAATCACCCTACTATATTATATATTCTAACACATAATCAAAAATTGTAGCAACATTGCAAAACAATATTAATTAAATAACTGTCAAGTAAGAGACAATAAAAAAAAGTGAAATATTTTCACCTTAAATCAAACATTTTTTCCATAGTTTTATTATTGTTAGTTAATTTTTTTATAGTTAAATCATTTGCCTTATCATTTGCAATTCTTAAATTTTTTTCACTACTTAACAAAGATTCTTTTATTTTATTTAAATGCTCAATTGATTTGTCTATTTCTTCTATAGCTTTATTAAATTTTTCAGAAGCTAGTCTATAATTTCTTGAAAAGCTATCTTTAAAAGAATTGATATTATCTTCAAAATGAGAGATATCAATATTTGTATTTTTCATTTCAATTAATTGCTTTTTATATTTTAAAGAATTATAAGCCATTCCCCTAATCAAAGTAATAAATGGTATAAATGATTGTGGTCTAATAACATACATTTTTTCATATTTATATGAAACATCAACAATACCACTATTATATAAATCATTATCTTTCTCAAGTAAACTAACTAAAACAGCGTACTCACAATTTTTCTCTTTTCTATCCTTATCAAGTTCCTTAAAAAAGTCCTCATTTTTATGTTTAGTAGCAGTCGTATCATTTTCATTTTTCATTTCAAACATAACAGAAACAATTTCAACACCATCATCAAAATCTCTATAAATATAATCACCTTTTGATCCTGTTTTTATATCATTGTCCTTTTCAAAATAAGAATTAGGAAATAAGGCTCTCAATTTATTAAATTCAATTTCACAATGTTGTTCTAAAGTTTCACCTACCATTTTAGTAGAAAGAGAAGTCTTCAAATCTTTATAATAAGAAATCATTTCATCTTTTGACTTAATCATCGATGCAAAATTATCTTTTAAATTTTGTTCTTTTATTAAATACTCTTTTTTATTTAATTCAATTTGATTTTTTAATTCCAAAATAGCTTTATCTTTTTCATTAACTGCATTATCTACTGCAGAAATCTTTTCTGTATCTTTTATTTTCAATTCATTTTCAAGTTTTAAATTAGTCATACTTAATTCATTTATTTTATTATTAAATTGCTTTTCTATATCTAATTTTGCATTTTTTACTTCATTTTCTTTTTCTTTTTCATTAGTTTCTATTTTATTTTTTAAAGAAGAAATTTGAACTTTTAATTCATTTATTTCTTCATTTTTTTCTTTTTCAGTTTCTGCTTTAGCAAAAGCAACTGCATTTTTCTTTTCATTATTTAATTGACTCTCTATTTTCTTTAATTCATTTTGAAAGTCATGATCACGTATCTGTTTTAGAATTGAATCATAATTATTTTCATCTATTTTAAAAACAGTTCCACATTTAGGACATTTAATTTCATTCATTACTAGCAATAGCCCCACTTTCTGAACCTACATATAATTTCCCTTCAGAATTTTTAAACAATCTTAAATCCTTACATTTATTTGTTTTAGTATTACATACAGTAATAAACATAGATTGCCATTCAATATCTTTTGTAGCTTCGTCAAGTGTTTCTGGAATAGCACTTCTAGTAGTATTAGCTGGAGCTTCTACAATAATCCAGTTCCCTTCCATATTTTTTTGTATATTACTAGAATTAATTATTTCATTATTCTCGTATGCTTTATTTAATGCATTTCGAATAATATCTAAACAAGAATCATCATTATATTTCTTTTCATCACATCCTACAAATAAAAAGAAACTAAAAAATAATAATAAACCATATAAAAATTTAGTTTTCATACAATCCTCCTAACATATTCAAAAAAGACTACTATATTATAACATAGTGAAAAAAAAAGAAAAATATTATTTTAATACTTTCCTTTTAATTATATAATTTAATTTCATTGAATGTATTAATATTAAAGCATGGAGTATCATCAGTAACTCCATCAATAAATGACTTAGCAACAAAATCTTGATAATCATATAAATAATAATCGCCAAAGTCTTTCTTTAATTCTCCTTGAAAATCATATAATGCAGTTTTTCTGTTTGTTGATTCTTTATTCACAAACACACCATATTTATTAATTAATTTAATTTTATTTCCAAGCTTAATTGGTGTAATTACTTCATTAAATGCTTTATCAAAAATATAATAAAAGCCATCATCAGTTCCAACATAGTACTTTTCTTCATCAAAATAAAGAGTTTTTACTTGACCAATAATATTTAACTTTTTTACTAAAAAATTACCATAAAAGTAAAGTTTATTATCTTTTATATTCAAATATAATAAATCACTTACTGGCATAATTTTATTATAATCAATAATTTTAACACTCATATTTTCTTCAATCAAATATTTATTTTCAAATAATAAAGTATCAGTACCAATTTCTTTATATTTTTTCATATAATTATCCTTTAAATAATTAAAATAATTGTCCAAATTAATAGATACTTTAATATCTTTAATCGCACCACTTTTAATATTAAACAACTTATTATTACTAATAAAATAATTACCACCAATATAAATAGGATATGTTTCAAATTTTAAATTTTTATGAATTACTTTACCGCTCATATCAATTACTTCATAATCATTTTTATTTTTTCTAATAATATAATTATCAGAAGAAATTCCATAAATATAATATGTATCATTATTACTAGAAAAAATTAATTTTCCATATTTATCTAACACCTTTGATTCATCATTTGAAGAAGTATAAATATAGCCATTATTGTTTACTTGATAAAGAGAAAATCTACTATCACTTTCAATTAATCCATAACTATTATCATTATTATCTATTAAATAAATATTATTATCATTTCCTTTAATTAAAGCATAATCATCGCTAGTTGAAATTATTTTATTTATTTCAACAGTTCGTTTATCTTTTTTTTCTATTTCTTTTTCGTTACTCGAAGAATTAGAAGATATTCCACAAGAAGTTAAAAATATAACGAGAAAAAACACTAATAAATACTTATAAATTTTCATATATCCTCCCTATTTATTCCATGGATTATTTGGATCAGGATCAGTTGGATCCCATCCCCTATTTGGACTATTTGCTGGAATCTTTGGAGCACTTGGCTTACTAATTCCACTAGGTAAACTTCCATCATAAATCCTTACTGTAGTACCAGATGAAACATTATCAAAAATCCACTTAACATCCCTTACTGTCATCCTTACACATCCAGCTGAAGCAGCAGTACCAAGTTTATTATATTCTTCCCATTCCAAATCACCTTTATTTGTAGAATAATAAGGGACAGAGTGAAATAATATACTTCCTACAATTCTTGTAGAATATTGTCCAACAACACCACCAATTAAATATCCCCAAGTTTGTCCTTTAGTTGTTTTAAATGTTCCAACTGGTGTTTTACCATTTCTTCCAACTGAAGCTACAAATACTTTAACAACTTTAGTATATTCTTTATTATTATCTAAACCATAAACTATTACAACATTTTGATTTCTAATTACTTCTATATAATAAGGCTTATTATTTGTATTTACTCTATTAACTTTTTCTTTAACCGTAACTTTCATATTTTTAGAAGCAACATTTCCAGACTTATCTTCGCTAGTAATTGTTAAAGTATAATCTCCTACTTTTGAAGAATTATATGTCCCATTAATATTACATTCAACTGCATCATCAACTTCATCAATACATTTTATTTTTTCATTAAGATTTACACTATTACCTTTATAAATAGTAATATTTTCTAAAGTAATCACTGGAGGAGTTTTATCTTCAATCAAATTAGGATTAGAAATATTATTATAATTCAAGTCTTTTATTAAATTTTGATATTCCTCGTATTTAGAACGTTTTAAAAAAATAAGTGAACCATTAGACAAATCATAAAAGTTACTATTATTTATTAAAAATTTAATTGCATCAATCGTATCATCCATATATTTTAAAGAAAAGGTTACATCACTAAAATCAAATTTATCATATACTTTATTGATTAACCTATTATTTAATGTTAATAGTCTATCATCATCAATATCAATATTATAATATTTCTCTTTTGAATCATTTATTTGAGACAAGATAATCGATAGTTTTTCTCTTGAATCGTCATAATAATTCAAAACATCTTGTTTACCAATATTAGAAGTATTTAAAGAATTAATAAGCAAATCATTAGTTATAATAGAAGTAACTTCATTCTTTTTTGATAATAAAAATAAAATATATTCTTCAACATTATTTTCAACTTTCAATCTTATAGAAGATGTTAAATTATTTTTAAAATTATTAGTAACATTATCAATATTTATTTTATTATTAGACAAATCATCAATTATAGTATCAACTTCAGCATTTAATTTTTTTATTTCAATTCTTTCTTTTACCTTTGGATAAGAAAAACAAATAGATACCACTAGAAAAATAGAAAGTGCAAGTATACTTAAAATTGATAATAGCTTTCCATGATTTTGATTTTCTTTTTTAGGTTTAATTTCTTCTTTTGGTTCTCTAGAAGGTAAATCAACAATAGATTTATTTTTCTTTTGAGATTTTTCTACTACATCAGTTTTAATTTTAGACTTAGCATTACTTTCTCTACTGATTGACCTTTTACTAATATTATTATTTTTCTTAGTTACATTTTTACTACTAGATGATGTTCTTTTATTTTTTTTCGAATTTAAAGACATATTTCTTTTTTCTAAGTCTTTTTTTGATATTTTAACCATAAAACCACTCACTTAATAGAAAATAATATAATTAATTATATCATACTTTTCAAAGACAATTAAAAAAAAGAGGGATTACCTCTTTTATTTAATATATTGAGTGATATCAAAAATTCCATTAGTTCCAGAAACTTTTGGTAACTCGCCATTCCATTTTTCTATAAATTTTTCTTTTATAATATTATCTGTTAGATTTTTTTGTTTTAACTCATTTGCAGTTTTCTCAGCTTCAGCTGCAACTATTTTCTTTTCCGCATTAATTTTTTCTCTTTCTAATTCTTGTTTTGCAGTTAAAACTTTTTGCTCTGCAACTTGTTTTTCTTCAATCGCTTTTTCAAATTCATCGCTAAAACTAAAATTAGTAATATTAAACTCATTTACAATAATTCCATACTTACCAACTTTCTTTTCTAACTCTTCAGTACATAAAGAACTAACATCACTTCTATTTGTGATTAATTCTTCAGCAGTATATTTAGATGTAACTGCTTTAATACTTTCTTCTATTGCAGGCTCTAAGATTATTTCTTCATAATTTTTACCAACGTTTTTATAAAGATCTACTGCTTTTTCTTTATCAATTCTATAATTAACTGCTAAAGAAATATCTACATCTTGTAAATCTTTACTTGAACTATTAGTTTTCACTTCAGTTTTTTGAACTTTGACATTCATCTTTTCAATTGTTTCAATTAAAGGAATTTTAAGATTTATTCCTTCATTTGTTGGCCTATCAACAACTTTACCAAATCTAACTCTAATTCCAACTTCACCACTATTAATTGTAGTAACGCATGATAGAAAAACATAAAAAACAAATACAATAATTATAATAATTAAATATTTTTTATTTTCATTTAATAATTTTCTCATATTATCCTCCTATTAAATATTTTTTTTAAATTCTAATTTCTTAGTATTTGACTCATGATTATTTCTTAAAAACTTATAAATAAGAAAACTTCCTAAAACAAAAATTGCACCAGTACTTAAAATAGACACTACTTTTCTAAAATTAAAAATATTTATCATAAAAACCTCCTTAAGAGTCAAATTACAAAAAAAACAAGACTCTTATATTTCTATAAAAGTCTTGTTCATTATAATTAATCCGAGATAAATCTGTCTTGACGAATTAATTCACTTTTTGTGGAACTACTCCCTCTTACAAGAATGAATTATACCACAAAATAACTAAAAAGTCAAATTAGCACTTTGAGTCAGAACTACATGAATTAGAGAAAAACGACTTAAAAGTGCTCTCCTCATCTTCTAACATCTCACTAGTTAATTCAGCATATGCATCAGTTTGTTTATCCGAAATTCCCGTAACAAGTCTGATAGCTTTACCATTTAATACATAAACAAAATTAGGAGCATAAACTCTTTTTTCTCCAACACTTACACGATTGCCATTAGAATCAGTTAATGCATAATCTGATAAAAAATCATTAAATCTTTCTAAAACAAGTTTATAAGCAGAACTACCTTCTACTTCAAGCTCTGGTACATTATTAGAATTTAATACATATTTATCTCTAAATATTTCATTACCTTTTTCATCCCATATATCTAAATAATATATTGTATCAATATCATTTTCTCTAGAAATCTTATCAGCCATTTCTAATACACTTCTACACCATGGGCATAAAGTAGAACCAAAATAAATATAGAAAGATTCATTGTTGTTTAACTTACTTATTAATTCATCTTGAGTAATCTCTTTAAACTTATTATTTTCACTTAAAGATATACTTCTATAATTTACTCCTCTAGAATTTACCTTATCATTCATTGATTCATAATCTTTTTTAAAAGCTAAAGAAGATTCATTTTCTTCATTTTTAGTTCCGCATCCAACCATTACAAAAGCTACTAATATAATAATTGTAAAAAATAATTTTTTTCTCATAAAAACCTCCAAAACTAGTTATTAATTCTTTGGTGACAAACAACACTAGAATCAAGAACCTTAAAAGTGTAACCATTATCAAGTCCATACTTAACAATATTTTCAATTGCAAGCGATGTATGTTTCTTTATATCATGCATCAAAATTACATTACCACGTTTTTTAGATAATTCAGATATAACATTTTTATATTCCACATTAGGATCAGTTGTTCCGCCAGCATCTCCACTAGATATATTCCAATCAAAATAAGAATATCCATTTTGCTCAACTTCTTTTGCCAACTGAGTCATAATTCCTTTATTATACTTTCTAGATACTGTATTTGATACACCTCCAGGAAATCTTAGTAAAGTAGACTCTTTACCCGTAATATTCTTAACTCTATCTCTAACTGTATTCATATCTTTCCAAAATGCTTCACTTGAAACATAAATTTTATCATAAGCATGAGAAGATGAGTGTAGTCCAATTGCATGTCCCTCCTCAAATTCTCTTTTAATTAAAGAATCAGGGCCAGCACTTGTTACAAAAAAAGTAGCCTTAACATTGTATTTCTTTAAAGCATCTAGAATTACAGGAGTGTAATAAGAATTAGGACCATCATCAAATGTCAAATAAATAACACCTGCTTCGCCACAGCCTAAACTTGAGCCACCTGTAGATACAGGTCTTTTCTTAACTTCGACACTTCTTTTGGCAGTAGTAACATGCCCAGAAGAATCAGTAATTGTATAGATAACATCATAAGTTCCTTCTTTTGATGTATCAACCGCATTCTCAATTACTATATTACTAGTAATATCACCATCAACATTATCATTAGCAACTGCTCCTTTATCTTCATATTTATCTCCAACAAATAATGATAAAGATGCATCACCATTTAATGTTAACTCTGGAGGTATATTATCAATTACATTATATTTTATAGAATAAGTCTTTTTAAAGTTAAATTTTTTACATTCATACTCAATTGATTGTTCACCAACTTTAGTTAAATCAATATCTTTAGTAATTTTAAAATTATCGCCAGTTATTTCACTATTTAAAAATTTACACTTAACGTCAGGATACTTAAAATCTTGAGAATTAACAGGAACTTCAATTGGTTCTTTTGATTCATCATAAGATATTTTTAAAAACGTTCCTCCAAAAATAAAAAATAAAATAACTAATATTGCAATAATAGCAATTAAACTAACTAAAACCCCAATAATCATTTTTTTATTCTTCATATACTTCACTCCTATAATTCACATCACATAAATTATACAACTATTTATATTTTTTTTAAAGTATTAAATAAAAATAAAAAAGGTTACAAAAGTAACCTAAATTTGTATTTCACTAATTATATCATCAATAGATAATACCCTAACTTTATTATAATCGCCATTAAAAATCAAATTAGAGGATTCAGTATTTTCTGTATTAACTTTTACATTAATTTTATCACCATTTATTGTAACAACAATCTCATCATCAGACGTCCTACTTACTAAAGAACCATCACTTTGTATCGCAAAATTTGAAGAATAAGGAGACAAATTATCTGATAATGTACTACTCATATCAATACGAACATTACTTTCATCAATTCTAAACATTAAAATTTTTGTATTGTCATTACCATACTCTATATTATATTTTCCATCCAAATATGAAGGATCTCCATAATTATCTACAAAGAAATCTTCTTTTGAATAATCTCCAACTATATTATAATCTCCAGAAACCTCATCATTATTTTCATATGTGACAATAACTTTTCCAAGTTCGTACTTAATAGTTAAAACATTATCACACACTAACGTATTATCACTCAAACTATTAATAGAATCATGTGAAATGAATTCAGACTCTAAATTAACTGATACTTTATCACCTAATTGATATAGCTTTAATAAAGATCCATCTTTCTCATAAACACCACTATACTTGATTTCACCAATAGATGTTTCTATTGATTTTGTTGTATTATTACTGCTATCATTTTTCTTATCAGTCTTAAAATACTTATCCTTATCCATCGCAAACATTACACTACCTGCTGCGATTAAAATAATTCCAACAAGTATAAGACATTTAGCAATCATTTTTTTATCTTTCATCACAATCCACTCCTTTTTATTTCACATAGATATTTTCGTAATTGAAACTACTTCTATTTTCTTTAATTTAACATCATATAGTTAAAAATGTCAATTTCAAATGTAAATTTCTTCGGATGTAAGTGTTAACGAAAGTAAAAAAATGTAAAAGGGATTATTATCCTAATAATCCCTTTAGCCTAACGATTCCATTATTTCTTTTGCTGCCTTCTTACCTGCTTCCATAGCAAGAATAACAGTAGCTGCGCCAGTTACAGCATCACCACCAGCATAGACATTATCAAGTGATGTCTTTGTTTTATCTTCTTCAGTTTTAATTAAGCCTCGTTCAGTTAATAAAATATTACTTCCTTTTAAGGCCTCATGATTTGGACTCGTTCCAAGAGCCATTACTACCATTTCACAATCAACAATATGCTTAGAAGATTCATCAGCACTAACGCTTCTTCTTCCATCTTCTCCAGGCTCTCCAAGAATCATATTAACTACTTCCATACCAATAACATCATTATTTTCATTAGTTAATATTTTTACAGGATTTTCTAATAGATTAAATATAATCTCTTCTTCTTTAGCATGCATAACTTCCATTTTACGAGCTGGTAATTCATCTTCACTACGTCTATACATTAAATGTGTTTCTATTCCAAGTCTTTTAAGTGATCTAACGGCATCCATTGCAACATTACCACCACCAATTATATATGCTCTTTTAACTTTTTTAATTGGTGTTTTACATTTATCTTTATATGCTCCCATTAAATTAATTCTTGTTAATATTTCATTTGCAGAGAAAACACCATTAGCATCTTCTCCAGGGATTCCCATAAATTTAGGTAAACCAGCACCGCTTCCTAAAAATACTGCATCATATTCTTCTTGTAACTCTGGAATAGTAATTGCATTTCCAACAGGTACATCAGTTTTAATATCAACACCAAGTTTTTTCAATGATTCAACTTCTTTTTGAACAATTGATTTTGGAAGTCTAAATTCAGGTATTCCATATGTTAATACTCCACCAGCTTTATGTAATACTTCATATATAGTTACATCATATCCTGCCTTAGCCAAATCACCAGCACAAGTTAGTCCAGCAGGGCCACTTCCAACAACTGCAACCTTTTTACCATTTTTTTCTTTTACTTGAGCAGCACTATAATTATTTTTAATTGCTTGATCGGCTACATATCTTTCAAGAGAACCAATAGAAATTGCATCTCCTTTGAATCCTTTAACGCACATTTTTTCACATTGTTTTTCTTGTGGACAAACTCTACCACAAACAGCAGGTAAACTTGAAGACTTTGAAATCACTTCATATGCCTTGTCTAAATGTCCTTCTTTAATTTCTTTAATGAATTCTGGAATAGCTATATTTACAGGACATCCTTTAACACATCTTGGATTTGGACATTGTAAACATCTACTAGCTTCTTTCAAAGCTTCTTCATCATTAAATCCAAGTTCAACTTCTTCAAAATTAGTTACTCTAACAGATGGATCTTGTACTCTTCCTCTTACTTTTTCATCATTCATATTAGCCTCCTAGTTTTCCTTTATAGAAAGTTCTTCTTTCATTTCTTCCAGTTTAACTTTTTCTTCTTCTTTATATACATTCATTCTTTTTAATGCCAAATCAAAATTGACTTTATGCCCATCGAATTCTGGGCCATGAATACATGCAAACTTAGGTTTACCATCAACTTCACATCTACACGCCCCACACATTCCACTACCATCAACCATAAGTGGATTCATACTAACAATGGTCTTTAAATTATACTTTTTAGTTAATTCACAAACATTTTTCATCATAATAACTGGTCCAATTGTAACACATATATCATAATCATTAATATGTTCTTCTAAAATATTAGTAACAAACCCTTTTGTACCAAATGAACCATCATCTGTAGCATACATCACTTTATTAGCAACAGATTCAATTTTATCTCTAATTAATAATAAATCCTCACTTCTTGATCCATATATTACATCTACATTAAATCCATGATCATGTAAATATTTAACTTGTGGATAAACAGGAGCAATTCCCACTCCACCTGCTACATAAACAATTTTCTTATCTTTGAATTCATCAGGATTAGCACATATTTCATTAGCATTTCCTAACGGTCCAGTAACTGCAAATAATTCATCAGTTATATGAGATAACTCAAGAGTTGAAGCTCCCACAACTTGATAAATTAAATATAAAATTCCTTTTTCTTTATCATAATCATAAATTGTTAATGGAATTCTTTCACTTTCAGAATGTCCCATAACAATAACAAATTGTCCTGGCATAGCTTTTTTAACAACTAATGGTGCCTCTAATGCCATTTCAAAAGAATTGGAACTAATTTTTTTATTATATAACACTTTATACATTATATCACCTATCCTCACATCCCTTATTTTACAAAAAAATAGCACTCTTAATCAAGTACTATTCTAAAAAAATACTAATTATAATTACTATCAAATAAATTTTCTAATTCTTTGATTCTTTCTTTTTGAAGATTATCTATTGAAATTTCTATATATTTTGTTTTACTTTTTAATACTTTCTTAACATCATCAATCATCTTTTTATTATTTTTTGAAATAATATAAGCATAATCATTGATATTTAAATGATCGCTAGATACTCCAATTGTAGTTATTATTGGCTTCTTTAATACTAAAGATTCTAAATAAATAACAGGAAATCCTTCATAATCAGATGTTAATATCACATAATCTGCTTTTTCAATATATGGGTAAGGATTCTTCTTTTCTCCAATAAATAAAACTCTATCTTTCAAATCATAATCACTAACTAGTTTTTCATATTTAGCTCTATCAGGTCCATCCCCAACCATCCACAATGTTATTTCGTCGATATTTTTAACAATTTCGATTGCTCTAGATAGCTTTTTAGAAGAGTCATCAAGTCTACCAACATATACAAATAAAATATTATTTGGTTTCTTTTCATTTATAGTTTCTTTACTCAAATTAATTATCTTTGAAACATTTATAAAATTATTAAATACTTTCGTTTTATCTTTTAAATAAGGATAATACTTTAAAAAGTCGTTTCTTGATTCGAAAGACACAAAAATAATATTTCTAAATTTATCAATATTTCTAGAATCAAAAAACTCTTTAAATTTCTTAAAATCACTTTTATATAAATCTTTATAATTACTATGAACATATATAGAACTATTCTTAGATCCAATTAGTGCTAATTTATTACCACTATAAGAATATGTTGCATAACAACAACTAAAGTCAAATTTATTTTTATACTTAAGACTAAATAAAAGCTTACGAATAAAATTAATTATTTTTCTAATAAATGATATTTTAAAATTAGATACTTTAAGTTCTTTAACTATAACATTTTTATTAATCTCATTTAGCAAAATTCCTTCTTTTCTCTCAAGTATTAAAGTAACATCATATTTACTATAATCTATATTATTTAATAAATTAACAAGTGAAGTTTCAATACCGCCAATATTTAAATTATAAGCTGTAAATAAAAGTTTCTTTTTCATAATAAACCTCCACTATCATTATATCAATAAAATAAATAAAAAAAGAGGAAAACTACTCTTTTCCCCCAAACCTGTCAAATGGAAATATTGTTAACGAAGTTGTTCCTTGAATCTTACTAATATCAAAACATCCAAGTTCTCTACTATCAAGTGAAATATCTCTATTATCACCCATAACAAAATAACAATCTTCTCCAACTACAGTTTCAAAATCATTAGTTAAATTATTTGCATCAAGAAAAGGCTGAGAAACTTCTTCACCATCAATATAAAGAATATTTTTCTCTACTTTTACAGTTTCTCCTGGAAGGCCAATTATTCTTTTAATAAGTAAAGTATCATTATTCTTAATGACAACAATTTCAAATCTTTTTAAACTATGAAGCTTATATCCAATTTTATTTAATATCATTATGTCTCCATTTTTTAAAGTAGAATACATTGAATCTCCATTTACTTGAATTGGAGTCATAATGAAATTCTTTACAAGTAATACAACAACAATTATTATTGCAAATGGTAAAATTTCTCTAAATATACCCTTTTTTTTCTCTTCCATAATCTATTAACTAGCAAAAAAGAGACTAGGTCTCTTATTTTTGTCCTCTCTCTTTAATTCTGTATTGACCTTTTACATCTTTTAAGAAATTTAGTTTAGCTCTTCTAACCTTACCACGTCTTAATACTTCGATACTGTCAATTTTTGGTGAATGAATTGGGAATGTTCTTTCAACTCCTACACCATAAGATTCTTTTCTAACAGTGAAAGTTTCACTTACTCCTGATCCTTTACGAGCAGTAACAATACCTTCATAAGCTTGAACTCTTTCCTTATTTCCTTCAACTATTTTAACATTCACTTTTACTGTGTACCCAACTCTAAATTCTGGTATATTTGGGTTAATTTGTTTTTCTGTAATTTTGTCAATTACGTTCATTCGTATCATTCCTTTCTTGTCTTTCATGGTAATCATAACTAATAATAAAAATGTCATCGGATTACACGACGAATTGATTATAACATACTATTATTTAAAACGCAATTATAAAATATTGATATTTCAACATAAAACTACATTTTTTTAACTTTTTTTCTTAAACGTGAGTATTATATCACAAAAAAAGAACACTACAATCTTTTATCTGCTGTGTCCTTTCTCTTTTTCATCTTCTTTATACTTTGCTTCTAATAAAAGTTCAAGTCTTAATTTAAGTTCATCTTCTAGTATTTCAATCTTTTTTGTCATTAATTCTAACTTTTCATCAGAAATAAATTTCTTATATTTATTCCATAGCTCTTGCTTAAGCTTTTCAGATTCATCTAAAGCAATTCTATATCCTTCACCTGATTCATCTTCATCTCCAACTTCACAAACTATCTGAATCATATTAATAAGTTTTTCAAATTTCTTTTTTATCTTTGAAGAAGCGACCTTATCGACAAAATTAGGCTCCGTTATTATTAACCTAGAAATATCTATTCCATCAACAAAATGAACACCGCTTTTCATCGTTAAATTATATCCTTCGATATCAGATAATAACTTTGAATTTTTTTCTTCATTTTGCTTAATAATTAGAAATTTACTAGTAACAGCCATATAAATTCACCTACTTCTCCAATAAATCTGGCCTTTTTTCTTTTGTCTTCTTTATACTTTCATTCAATCTATATTCATCTATTTCTTTATGATTACCATTTAATAAAACATCCGGAACTTTCATACCATTAAACTCACGAGGTTTTGTATATGTAGGATAATCTAGTAAATTAGTATTTGGATTAAATGAATCATTTATATGTGATTGTTCTTCTATTACTCCATCAATAAGTCTTACAACTGAATCAGTTATAATCATTGAAGGAATCTCTCCACCAGTTAAAACATAATCCCCAACACTAAGTTCTAAATCAACAACACTTCTTATTCTATCATCAAAACCTTCATAATGGCCACAAATAATTATTAAATGTTTATGTTCTTTTAATTTATATGCTTCTTTTTGATTATAAGTTTTTCCATCTGGAGTTAAAAGAATAACAAGTGAATCATTATTCTTTAAATCCATTACTGCATCATAAATTGGCTGAACCATTAAAACCATTCCGTTACCGCCACCATAAGGTGTATCATCAACTTTATGATGAGGATCTTTAGAATAATCTCTAAAGTTAATTATATTAATCTCAACTAAATTTCTTTCAATTGCACGTTTTATTATAGAATTAGAAAGAAAACCATCAAACATTGATGGAAAAAGCGTTAAAATATCTATTTTCATCAAATCATTCCTTCTATTAAATTCAATTCAATTTTTTTGTTTTCTAAATCAACATTAAGAATAAAATCTTCATGATATGGTATCATAGTAACCTTATCATTTATTACTGCTTCAATAATTTTATTCTTAGGATTAATTTGTCTAATTGCAACGACATGACCTACTTCCTTATTATTAAAAATAACACTCAAATTGATTAAATCTTCATCTAAGAACTCTTTATCACCTAAATTCAAATCATTTTTCTTAATATAAACATTTTTATTTAGAAATATTAATACTTCATTAATATTATCATATCCATAAAGAGTTATCATCTCAAATATTTTATGGTGCCTATAAGATTTTATCATCTCTTCTTTTTTCTCATCACCAATATATATTTTTCTATTTTCTAAAAATACTTTATTCTTATATTTAAAGTTACTTAAAAGTCTAAGTTCACCTTTAATACCATGAGTATTAACAATCTTGCCAATATAAATGTATTCTTCTTCCATAGGTCCTCCTATTTGCTTATATTATACCACAGAAAAAATTTAAAGGTCTATATTATTATAGACCAGAAATATTTAATTATTTATTTAATTCATATAATAATATGCTTGTAGCAACCCCAACATTTAAACTTTCTACAACAGAGTTCATTTCAATATATAAATAAGCATCACACATATCAAGTATTTCTTCTTTTACCCCATTACCTTCATTTCCCATAATTAGACAGTATTTAGCTTTATCTTTATTCTTAAAATTAGCTACATCTTGACCATAATCTACTCGAGTTCCATAAATTGGAATTTCTTTTTCTTTTAATGATGTAATTACTTCTTTTAAATCTTTTATCACTATATTAATATGAAACATCATTCCTTGAGTAGCTCTAATAACTTTAGGATTATATACATCAACAGTATTTGGACTTAGTACAATAGTATCAACATTAAATGCTACAGCACTTCTAATTATAGTGCCCAAATTACCTGGATCTTGAACATCATCAAGCATTAATATCTTATTACCGATAATTTCACCATCTTGCATATTACAAAGAGCCATAACATTACTAGTTGATTCCATCTCACTTATTTTATTAATAATTTCATTTGTAACATAAACAGTTGGCAAATTAATTGGTAAAACCACATCTTTTTCAACAATTAGTTCTTCAACAATTCCTTTTTTATAAGCCTCTAGTACTAAATGCATTCCTTCAACAATAAACTTTTTAGTTTTTTTACGATATTTTCTATCTTTTAATTTTATATATCCTTTAATCCTATCATTATCAAGACTAGTTATAAGCATATCAATCTTACTCCTTTAAAACTTTTTTTGCTTCTTTAAAAAAATCACAATTCTCTTCAACTAATGACCAAAAATCTTTAGAATGATTAGCATGAATCAAATGAGATAATTCATGCATAATTACATAATCAAGACAAAATAAAGGTTTTCTCATTAATTCCAAATTAAGAGTAACTCTTTTATCTTTAGTATTACATACACCCCATCTAGTAGTCATTTTTCTAATTGTTAAAGAAGGATATGGAATTTTTCTTGTAAATCTATTATAGCATTCATCTAAATGTTCTTTAAAAAGTATACTTGCTTGTTTCTTATACCATTTATCTATATCTGCATCTCTATTTACAAATACTTTTTCTTCTCCTAAAGTTATACCAGGAGCTGAAGTATATATTACATCATACCTTTTTCCTAAATACAAGAACCCTTCATTATTAACACATTTCTTTTTCATTTTATTAATCATATTAATAACTGAATCTTTATTTTTTATTATTATCTTTTCTATCTCCTTATTAGAAGTAAAAGTATTTGTAGTAACATAAATTTTTAAATCTTCTTTAACTCTTAAATATGTATTTTTATTACCGAACTTTTTTGTAATAATTACTTCATAATCTTCATCATTTATTTCAACTTGCATAATTATCTCACTTTTATATTTCCTACTTCAGTACTTATTTTTAAATTAAATTCATTCATCTCATCATTACTTTTATTAATCTCAACTTTTCCAACATTAGATTTAGCATCAACATTTAAATTATTAATTTTGTTAATAGTAATATTTCCAGTATTGGATGAAATACTAGAATCTTCTTTTCCATCTATTTCGTTAATTGTAGTATTACCTATTTCAGAATAAATAATAGCTTTATTTACCAGTCCAGCATTTATATTACCAGCTTCAGAATATACATAAAGCTCTTCTAAATTAACTTCACTAGTATCGACATTTCCTAAATCAGTTCTTACATCTAGTTTTTTAAAATATTTAGGTAAATACAATATAATCTTATCTTCGCAATTAAACAAACAGAATTCTCTTGAACTTTGCTTATTAATTATTATATCAGTATTTCCTTCATCGACTTTAATAATATCTTTATCTTTTCCATAAATAACAACATTAATGTCATTACTTCCAATATATTTAACTACTACATTTGATAAATCTGCATCAATTACTATTTGATCCAAATAATCATATTTTCTATCTAAAACTATTCTAGAGTTATTTTCATATATCATAATGAATCCACCAATAAAAAGTGAGATTCCAATAATAATAATGAATCTAATTTTTTTTACTTTTTCACTCATAAATATCATTCCTTATAACAATTATAACATGATATATCTAGATAAAAAATATCTAAATTAAAAAAAGAACCCACATATTTCTATGTAGGTTTAAATATTATTTATCTCTTAAAACAGCATTATGTTTTTTAGAAACATCTTCAATAATCTTATTAAATATTTGCATTACTTCATCATCACTTAATGTCCTTGTTGGATCACTAAATGTTAATGAATAAGCAATTGATTTTTCATCATCTTTTACATTTTCTCCAGTATAAACATCAAATACATCGATATCAGTTAAAAGTTTACCTCCAGATTTCTTAATTGTATCAACAATTTCTCCACTATTAATATCTTTCTTAATAATAAATGCTAAATCTTTAACGATGCTTGGATATTTAGATATCTCTTTAAATTTAATTGGTTTAATTTTTTTATCTACAATCTTAGTTAAACTAATCTCAAGTACATAAATATCATCTTTAGAAATATTTGGATGAACTCTTCCCAAATATCCAACTGCTTCTTTATCAATTGTAATTTCAGCACTTATTCCTGGATGAATTCCATCAATTTCTTTCTCTTGTAAATGATATCTATTCTTTAATCCTAAATAATCTAAAATATTTTCTAAAATACCTTTTAATAAATAGAAATCAACTTTCAAATGTTCATTACTCCATGAATTAGCTATATAGTTTCCCTTCATCAAAATAGCAATTTTAGTATCTTCTTCTGTCTTGTCATAATATGTATTTGCAATTTCATAAATCATTACATCTTTAACATTACGAGACTTATTATATTCATATGTCTTTAAAAGTGATGGAATAAGAGTTTGTCTAATTGTTTTCTTATCACTACTCATTGGTCGATTTAAATCAATTTGTGACTTTCTATTATATTTAAACATATTATTTTCTTCATCACTTACCAATGTATAAGTTCTACATTCATTTAATCCTAAAGATCTAAGTCTATTAGAAATTAATTTTCTATATTTTACTGCACCAACGTATTTTCCAGACTTATCAGGTATAACAGGTAATACTGATTTGATTTTATCATATCCATAAAGTCTTCCAATTTCTTCAATTAAATCTTGTTTATGAGCTTCTACATCAAGTCTTCTATTAGGAATAGTTACAGTATAAACATCCTTAGATTCTTTAAAATCAAATCCTAAATTATTAAGACTTGTTTTAACATCTTCCCCAGTCATAGAAAGTCCTAAAGTCTTATTAATATCATCAAGACTAACTTTAGCAACTTTTTCCTTTTTATCTATATTATCATATACAATAGTATCACTTAATACTTTTCCATCTGCGTACTTTTCAAGTAAATGACAGGCTCTCTCTATTGCCATAGAAGTATATTCGTAGTTTAATCCTCTTTCATATCTTAGAGATGCTTCACTTCTAAGATCAAGTCTTAATGAAGTATATCTAACATTATAAGAATTAAAAATCGCACTTTCAATTAAAATATCTTTAGTATTATAATCTACTTCAGTATTTTCTCCACCCATTACTCCTGCAATACAAACTGGCTTTTCTCCATCAGTTATAACAATATCTTCACTAGTTAAAACTCTTTCCTTTTTGTCTAATGTAATAATTGTTTCATTATCACCAGCCATTCTAACTTTTATTTTATCACCAAGCTTGTCTTTATCAAAAAAGTGAAGAGGTTGTCCAAATTCAAGCATAACATAATTAGAAATATCAACTACGTTATTTATAGGACGCATTCCAGCAGCAATAAGTCTATTTTTAATAAAATCAGGAGATTCTTTAATAACGACATCTTTTACCATTTTAGCATTGTACATCATACAATTTGGTGTTGCAATTTCAAGATTAAAATGTTTCTTTACTGAATCCTTTATTGGCTTAGTAGATAAATCAGGCAATGTTACTTTTCTACCTAAAACACTTGCAACTTCATAAGCAAATCCAATGTGATTAGTACAATCAATATTTCTATTTGGATTTAAATCAAGTTCGTATATAGTATCATCAAGTGCCATATATTTAACTACATCTTCTCCTACTGGAGCATCAAGTGGTAATTCATATATACCTTTAGCATGATTTTCTGGTGTATCTTCTTCAAGCCCCAATTCAGACAAAGCACAAATCATTCCTTTTGAATCAAATCCTCTTATTTTAGATTCTTTTATTTCAAATCCACCAGGAAGAATTGCTCCAGGAAGAGACACTATTACTTTAATACCACTTCTAACATTATTAGCACCACATACTATTTGTCTTTTATCTATTCCAACATCTACTATACATTTATGTAAATGAGTATCAGGAATATCTTCACACTCTAAAACTTCACCAACGACTAAATTATTTAAATTATTTGATATAACATGCTCGACATTTACTCCAGCATTAGTAATTTTAGTAGCTAACTCTTTTAAATCTACATCTTTAAGGTCAACATATTCTTTGACCCAATTCATACTTATTGCCATTTTTAATCAGCATCCTTTCTATCAAAGTTTTCTTTTATTCTTAAGTCATTAGTATAGAATGTTCTAATATCTGTAATTCCATATTTAAGCATAGCAAGTCTTTCAGCACCAAAACCAAATGCAAAGCCGCTCCATTTTTCTGAATCATATCCACAATTATCTAAAACATTATGATGAACAATTCCAGCACCACCTACAGTAATCCATCCAGTACCTTTGCATATATTACATCCTTTACCACCACAATTAAAACAAGAGATATCCATTTCTACTGAAGGTTCTGTAAATGGATAAAAGCTTGGACGGAATCTAGTTTCCCTATCACTTCCAAATAACTTTTTTGCTATTACATCAAAAGTTGCTTTAAGATTAGCAAGAGAAATATCTTTATCTACAAGTAATCCCTCTATTTGAGTAAATTGATGTGAATGAGTTGCATCATCATCATCCCTTCTATAAGTCTTTCCAGGACAAATTATTCTAATAGGAGTTTTCTCTTCATTTGCTAACATTGTTCTAATTTGAACAGGAGAAGTTTGACTTCTTAATAATAATGTATCTCCATCTGTATAAAAAGTATCTTGAGCATCTCTTGCAGGATGTCCTTTTGGTAAATTTAAAAGTTCAAAATTGTATAAATCTTTTTCTACTTCTGGTCCTTCTACAACATCATACCCCATTGATATAGCAAGTTCTTCTACTTCCTCAATCAATTTCTCTAAAATATTTGCTCCACCAACATTTACTTTTGTACTAGGAAGAGTAATATCAATCTTTTCACTTTTTAATTTTTTTTCTAGTTCTTCATTTTTTATTTTTTCTTCTAAATTATTAATCTCCTCAGTTACATATGTTTTTACTTCATTAGAAAGTTTACCAACTTCTTTCTTTTCTTCAATTGATAAATCTTTCATATTACTAGTTAATTCTGTAACTAATCCTTTTTTACCTAAATATTTAACTTTTAAGTTTTGAATATCTTGAAGTGTTTCAGTATTATCTAAATCATTTTTTAATTCACTTTTAATAATTTCTACTTTATCTTTCATAATTTCTCCTTTCAATAAAAAAAGCACAACGCCCAAAGGACGAAGTGCTCGTGGTACCACCTTATTTTTTTCTTATTAAGCTATAACGCACAACCGTTTACTATTAATAAATGCCTATAGGACGAATTCATAAATACTTTTCTTACTAGTCTTCCACCTACTACTAGCTCTCTATTAGATAGTACTTTTACTACTACTTCCTAATTATCGCAATCAAATATACAAGTAAAATTATAAAACATTTATATTTTTTTTGCAAATGTTTTTTATTTTAATTCCAAACGTGATCCTTATAAATAGTACTTGTAGGAGTATCTTTAGTAATTGAAGTTATACCAACAGTATCTCCTTTAGCATACATTCTTTTACTAATTGAAATATCGTTAAAATCACCAATATTTAGATTTTTAGGAGTAACAAGTTCTTCTAAATAATTATCATTTATATGTAATCCAAGGCTTCTATTATCAATTAAAACATAACTTAAATCTAATCCACTTAAATCTATTCTTTTTGCATTATTAATTCCAAGTAACATTCCATATACTCCATTGCCTAATGGATCAATACTACTCAAGTCAAAATAGCTTAAATCTAAGTTTTCAATCATATTTGAATATTTAAACATATAATACATACTTTTTACGTTACTTGTATCAAATGAACTAAAATCTAAGCTCCTAACATTAGGAATATCATAAAACATATAATCCATTTTTGTAACATGAGATGTATTAACATTTTTTAAATTTATTTCTTCATAAGAGCCACAAAACATATCTTGAGAATCAGGTGAAAAAATTGAGTTTTCTAAATTTAACTTTTTTATAGTTCTATTGCAATATCCATTATCCATATTGAAAAGAAAAGCAGCTTTTTCATAATTTGAAAAGTCTAAATTACTAAGTTCAAGTTCTTCTAAGGATGAACAATTAGAAATCATTCCTTTAAAAGTCTGAACCTTCCTTATATCTAAGCCATTTAAATTAATCTTTTTTAAGCTAGAACAACCATTAAATAGATTTGACATATCAGTAACATTTTCTGTATCAAAATCTGAGAGATTTATTTCTTTAAGTTTAGTAAGTTGATAAAATGCTTGATTCATATCTTCAACTAAAGAAGTATCGACTCCTGTTAAATTAATAGTTTCTACATTTCTCGTATAATAAAATGTGAATACCATATATTTACCAAATTTAGCATTAGACACATTTAGATTTTTCAAACTTTCATTGTCACCACCAAACAATTCTCCAGTTAAACCATAACCATTATTATAATTTGAAAAATCAAAGTTAGACAAATTTAAATCTCTTAGATTGTTCATTTTGTAAAACATATAAGAAAATCTAGTTACATTAGATGTATTAAACATACTTAAATCAAGGCTTTCAATATTTGTACAATAATTAAACATATAAGACATATCATTAACAAAAAAACTTGAAATACCATTTAAATCAATACTACTAGCATTTGTAAAATTACTAAACATATAGCTAGAATTTGGATGTAAATATATTACATTAGCTTGAGAATAAACAAATAAACTTCCATTATCTTCCCATAAATAAATAGGATAAGTTGAATTTTCAAGAGAAACTATTGTAGTTTGAGATAAGTCACTAGGTTCTACATTGGTTCTTTTAAAAGAAATGACATTAGATTTATTACTTACTAAATTATTAAATTGTTGTCCTGGATAAAACATTGTTATAGCTTCAATCCAAATTTGATTTTCTGTTGAAGACGTAATAGAAGTATAAAAATTATTATTTTCATCAGAATAAGTTTCACTAAGTTGAATAGTTTCACTAGAAGAATTTATTTTAGGTGTTTTAATTTTAGCTAATTTAGTAGTATTAGTTATTATTTGATTAAGTCCATTAGTTACAATTTTACTCAAATCAAAGCTTCCTAAATCAAGCTCACTAATATTATTACAATTATAAAATAATTGACTCATATTAGTAATATTTGAAGTATCCCATGTATCTAGTCCAATTATTGTCTTTAAAGACCTACTATCAGCAAATAATCCTTGAATATCTTTTGTTCTACTTAAATCCCATCCAGTTACATCTATCTCTTCTATAGGAGAGTTATTTCCAGCCCAATTTCTTGATACCCAATGAATAAAGCTTTCTGGAATTATCCAGTTTCTAGCAGAGATTTTTTTTAGGCTAGTTGTATTATAAAAATGCCCTCCACCTGAATTAGATAAATTACTAAAATCAAAGTTATCCATATTTACTTCTAATAAATTATTATCATTATAAAACAAAGCATTTAATTCTAAAACACTTGATGTATCAAAATATCTTAAATCAAGGCTTTTTATATTAGTCATATTATGAAACATCATGTTTAAATTAATAACATTAGATGTATCAAAACTACTTAAGTCTAATTCTTCTACTTTATTAACCCCATAAAACATACCTACCATATTTATAACATTTGATGTATCAAAACTAGATAAATCTATATTTTTAGTTTGACTATTATTAAACATATATGACATTGAAACTACTGGTTTATCATTAATTTTCGAGCATAACTTTGTTGTTATATCTTCCGTCGATGTTGGATTAGTTAATCTCACTCCCCATCCATCAGTTGTAATGTTTGTCCAATCACTAGAACCATTTTCTTGCATATATCTATATGTATATTGCCCATTTACATATTCTGATCCTTGAACTAGTTCTCCGTCAAACATACATAAATTCTCTTTTACTTTTGAAATTACAACATTTGAATTAATATTTATATTGAAAAGTAAAGCTGCTTTAATATTAGGTATAGAAATAATTCCAATTAATAGCAAAATAGATAATTTAACAAATTTATTATTTCTTCTATAAAATAATATTCCTAATACCATAATAATTATTAACACTACAAAAATTGTCTTAGACATATTTTTTAACGTATCAGGTACACTTAAATCTTCACTAAATAATTTTAATGTTACTGAAGTATTGCTTTCTATTTTAGCACTTCTATATGCTTCTTTTGGAGCTTCATTTTTATAAGTTACTGTTAAATATAAAATACTTTCTTTTCCTTTTTTTACGACATCAGAGTCTTCCACTTCAATTTTATAATCAATATATTCATTATTAGATGATATATCATTATTTATTTCTAGATCATCTGAAGAATTATTATTAACAACTAATTTATATTTAACATAGTCATTTATATCATAAAGCTTTATATTTAAAACTACATCCAAGTTATTAAAAGATGCTTCTTCCAATTCTTCTGCATTATCAGATTTATCAATTAATTCTATAGACTTTATTATTACATTTTTGGAATTATCTTCAGCCAATACTGAAATTGGTAAAATAATTAAAAAGCATAAAAACAATAACAACTTTTTCATAATATACCTCTACTATATATACTATCTATTATACTTACAATTATAAGTCAGTAATTAAAATAAATCAACAAATAAAAAAGACTAGAAAATCTAGTCACATGCATTATTATTTATATTTTCCTATTTCCTTTCTTAAATATTTATATCCATAAGAATCTATTCCATAATTAGACATGATAGCTCCCCTATTGCCATCTTTATTAATCATTAATTCTTCTATTACTTTCTTTATATCTTCTTTTGATTTAACTTTATCAATAAGAGCCAAAGTTCCTTCCATAGAAGAAAGCTGTATAACACAATCTCTTGTAAAATCAGTTATGTCTTCTTCTTTCTCCTCACAAAGTTTCATAAATCTTTCAGCTTTAATATTATCTAAACTACTACAATCAGCAGTTCTTCTAAAATCTTCAAAATCATTATAATCGTCATAAGCCATTATATAATCTTTTGTGTAACCCTTTAACTCATTTAAATGCTTTAAGCTAAAATCTTCTTCTTTATTTGCTTCTTTCATATACAAATACTCTAAATATAAAGGCAAAGTATCATCATATTCATTAGGTATATAAAAACTAGAATCATTAAAATCAGGACTATAGCTTGATAAAAGCATTCCCATATAAAACACTAATTCCCTTTTAAACTCATTTTTTGGCTTATGAGAAGGAAATTTAATAAATCTCTCTTCTTCAAAAGAATCAGGAACTTGAGTCAAAGTGTATTTTAAAAAGTTACTCTTCATTATTTTAATCTTCTTGCTTGTAAGAAACTCAATTGCTTTATCAGGTAAATAAACTTCAATATGTTCTGGAGTAACATCTATTTCATCCCATGAACTTAAACTATTATCCTTTTTATACTTAGGTAAATTAGATTCTTTTAATTCTTTTGAAACATTATAAACATCAAATTTCTTCCCAAATACTCTACTCATATTATTTTCTCCTCATATCTATTTCTTTTCTTAATCTCTTAAAACCATAAGAATCAATACCAATACTATTAATAATTGCTTGTCTATTGTTATCTTGATTTAATATTAAATCATTTAATAGCTCTCTTATACTATTTTTATCTAAATTCCTATCTATAAGCTGTAAAACAGCATCTAAAGAAGAAATAGGCATTAAATTTTCTAATGTGACATTCAAAAACTGTGACTCAGTTTTATTAAATTCTTCATTTTCTTTACTATTTTCATCATAATCATATAAAAATAATTCTCTATTTTTATCTGAAAATCTAATATCTTGAAAATTTTTATAAGATTTTGCATATCTTTTAGCATTATATTTTAGTTCATTAATATGTTTAATACTGAAAATATCATCTTTTCCAACTTCTTTTAAATATAAATATTCTAAAATTAAACTAATTACATTTGAATATTCACTTGGAATATCATTATCTGTATATTTTTTATCCTTATTTACTGAAGATAACATTTCACCTAAAAAGAAAACTAATTCCCTTTTATATTCTTCTATAGCATGTATTCTAGAAAAATACATTGTTGGTTCTTCTTTATCCGAAAGAAGATAAGCTGATTTAATAACAAATGGAGAATTAACTATTCTAATAGGATTATTTTCAATTATCTTTAAAGCACTATCAGGTAAATAAAATTCAATTTTTGAAGGACAATCTATAACTTCATCCCAAGAAGTCTTGGTATTATCTTTTTTATAATCAAGTACATTTAAATCATTTAAATATCTTGAAAAAGAATATACATCTAAACTTTTACCATATAATCTACTCATAAAACTACCTTTTTCTAACATTATCTATTTCTTTTTTTAATCTCTTAAATCCAAATGTTTCTATTCCTTTATGCTTCAAAATTTCTTCTCTATTATGTTCAGGATTAGATATTAATTCATCTAATAAATTTTTATATTCATCGACATTATTAAACCTATCAATGATTTGTAATGATGCATCCATTGATGAAAGTGGTACCAAACTTTGTAACGTTTTATATAAAATAGCTTTCATATTAGAATTATCATATTTTTCAATTCTATCATCACTACCAAATATTCTATCTTCATTTTTAGCTTCAATAAATTTTTGATATGAATCATATATCTTAACAAAACTTTTAGAATTGGATAATAATTCATGAAGATACTTAAGTGAAAAATTAGATTCATTGTTATTTTCCTTATTATATAAATAATTAAGTATTAATGGAATTACATCATGATATTCACATGGAATAGTAAAATCATCAGGCATCTTATCAGGTGAATAAGAAGCAAAAATTCTACCCAAAAAGAAGATAACATCATTTTGATATTCCCTTATTATCTTACTTTTAGGAAAATACATAACAGGATCTTCAGAACTATCTTTTGGTAAAAAAGTTAATGGTTTCCTAATAAGTATAGATTTTGATAAAACTACAGGTGTATTAGTAATTATTTCTATTGCTTTATCAGGTAAATACTTTTCTATATATGAAGGTGTATTCTCAACTTCTTCAAGAGATATTTTAGTCTTATCATAATTATAATCTATTAATTCTTTTTCCAATAAATATTTAGAAACATTATATACATCATCACTTCTACCATATAATCTACTCATAACTATCTCCTAATCTCTTTTCTAAGTCTTTTAAATCCATAAGTATCCATATTCATCTTATTTATAACTTCTTCTCTATTATGATTTTCATTATTAATAAGTTCTTTGATTAATAGTTTTAATTTATCTTCATCATTAACAATTTCATCAGCAATTTGTAATGTCATGTCAAAAGATGATAGTGGTACTAGAAACAATAAACTATTTTTTAAAAATCTTTCTTCATTAAAAACTTCAGGATAATTATGAAAATTTTCATATATTTTTACATATTCTTTAGCATTCAACTTTAAATCTTGTAAATGTTTATCACTAAATCTATCTTCTTTTCCTATTTCTTTTAAAAATAAATATTCAAGAGTTAATGGTAATACATCACTATATTGACATCTTATATCAAAATCATCTGGAACATAGTCAAGATTTATTCTTCTTAATAAATCACCAGCGAAATATACTAGGTCTCTACGATACTCTTCTTTCATTTTCTTAGTAGGAAATATAATAGTATTTTTCTCTTCCCCATATCCACTATAAATAGTATCTTTAATAAATAAATTCCATGCAACTTCAATTTGAGCATCTTTTAAAAATAATGCTGCATCTCTTGGAATAAATTTCTCAATTATTTCTAAAGATTTATCCATTTTCTCAAATGAAATAATTGCATTATCTCTCTCATATTTTTTATTATAGTTTTCTAATAAATCTTTAGAAATACTATATATGTCATTTGTTCTACCATACAATCTACTCATATTACCTCGATAATCTCTTACATTCTTCAATTACTCTTTCGCATCCGTCAGTATCGATAGATAGATTTTCAGCTGTTTCAATCATTGATTGTCCTTTAATCACATATTCTATCTCATCACCAACAGCTTTTCTATCATCTTTCATTCTATCAACAAGTTGTAAAGCAAATTCAAGTGATTCTAAATACTTATAATAGTCTGCAAAAAGTTGCATATGATAAAGCCTAATATCATCATTTGGATTTTCAATATTCTTATATACATTCATAATATCACGAGCACCAGATTGTTCTATTGGAAGACGTTCAAACAAAAAATAATCTAGTGCATCTTCTGGATCATTGTGCCTTTTAAGTTCAGATAAATATTCCATAAAAATTGGTAATCCTTCGCTATATTCTAAATATGAATTTCTAATTAGATCAAGTTCTGGAATATGTCCAAGTTCGTGAGAATAACTAAGCTGATCAGTTACACACAAATCTTTTTTAGGTAAATGCATAATATAGTGCATAGAACCATTAATTTGTTTATCATACTCTAAATAAGCATCACCTGTTGCTTTAGTCTTATCTCTAACTACTTTAATTCCTTCTACTTTATCTTCAAAAAAATCTATAATAAAATTATTTTCAAAAATTTTTAAAGATCTAATGGAAAATCCTTTCAAGCTATCTTCTTTAATAGGGATTTTTCCATCTTTTGAAGTAGGAACATCATATCTAGTAATTTT
Source organism: uncultured Clostridium sp. (assembly GCA_946541575.1). Lineage (GTDB taxonomy): Bacteria > Bacillota_I > Bacilli_A > RF39 > UBA660 > RUG13868. The sequence goes on from CAMNJQ010000059.1 coordinate 47,498, forward strand.
TCTACATAGTCTAAAAATATCTTTTCTATTTGATTCATCATAAGAATTCTTAAAAGTCAAATTAAGTCTTTTTAAATCCAAATCAAACTTAGCTATTTCCAGTTTAAAATCTTGTCCTCTCATATTAACCCCCCCACTAAAAAAAATATTATAAAATTAAATAATAAAATATACAAATAATTTTTATAATTTTAATATTTTATTACATTGAGATGTATCGATTTCTAGTGTTTCTTTAATTTCTCTTAAAGTTTTTTCACCATAAACAAATTTATCAATCTCACTATTAACTTTATTTTGATCATCTTTTGCTCTATCTATAAGTTGTAATGCATATTCAAAAGACTTAATGTATTTATATGATTCAATCATGCCATATATGTAGTACTGATCAACATAAGAGCCATTATTCTTTATACGTTTTTTTTGTTGAAAATAACCTTGAGCTTCTTTTTTGATTGCATCAAGCCTAATATCAATAAAATTTTTATAAGCATTTTTTTTATCAAGAGATAAATTTGCCAAATACTCAAAATATATTGGAATGGTTTCTAAATACTCATAGTACTCTAATCCATTTTTTGAAGGATTAATAAAAGATGGAATATGCCCAAATTCATGAGAAGTAGCAATGAAATCAGTATCTTTAAAATCTCTATTAGTAACATAAACAATTTGTTTTGAAGAATTACCATATATTTGAGCATCACCATTATAAAAATCGCCCTTTTTTATTTGAGTCTTAGGAATTCTTTTCATATAAAAAGAAACAGTATCTTTTCCTAGCAAAGAAATTTGATCTAAAAATACTTCTTTTATCTTAGAGAAATTAAATGATGTTGGTTTATACTTTATAGATTTTAAACCACATATTTGTTTGCACACATCATAAGGATCATCTTCACATGGCATAAAAATGGAATTATATAATTCTACATGTCTTTTAAATCCTAAAACCTCTTCTTTATAATTAATCATAATACTACCCCCATTTATTCCGAGTATTATACCACAATTCTTAATATTTTTCAAATAAAAAGAAGAACTAAACGCTCATTAATTCTTCTTCTTTTACTTTTAACATTTCTTCAATTTTTTTATTGTACTCATTTACTAAATCTTGAACTTCTTTATCTTTAGATTTTTCTACGTCTTCAGGAAGCTTAGCTTTTTCAATTTCTTCCATAATTTCTCTTCTAATATTTCTAACTGATACTTTAGCTTCTTCAGAAATAGCTTTAACTTGCTTAACAAGTTCCTTTCTTCTCTCTTCAGTTAAAGGTGGAATTATAATCCTAACTGTTTCACCATCGTTATTAGGAGTAAATCCAAGATTAGCTTCAAAAATCCCTTTTTCAATAGCATGTAAACAAGATCTGTCATATGGTTTAATCAACAATTGTCTTGCTTCAGGAACTGAAATAGTAGCTAATTGTTTCAATGGTGTATCAACTCCATAATAAGAAACCATTACTCCATCCAAAGCACTTGGGTTAGCTCTTCCTGCTCTAACAGTAGCAAATCTTTTTTCAAGATTATCTAATGCTTTAAGCATTTTTTCTTCTGCTTGTTCAATATAATTTTCTTCCATTTAGTTTTCTCTCCTTAATATAATTTTACTATAAATATATTTTTTGTAAATAATTAAAAATCAATTCTACCATTCTTTATTCTAAATTTACTAACTGATAAAAATGTTTTAATCTCTTTACATATTCTTTCTACTTTTCTTCCCTTAAAAATATCATGATAGTATCCATCTACAACTATTAATTTCTTCTTTTCAGTCTTTATTTTACCATATAAATCAATTGAAGACTTAACAGGAACTACTTGATCAGCACTTCCATGAATAAACATTATAGGAACTTTTATATCATAAATATCTTTTTTATGATGATCAACCAAATTTAAAAATTCTTTCTCAGAAGTTAAAGGAAGTTTATTAACTCTAGTTAATAATTCTTGATAACTATATGCTTTAATTAAATCAGGTATTTTAAATAATGCAGACAGTAAGCCACCTTGTTCTTTAGTACCTAAAGAAGTGAATGCAGGAGCTACTAAAACTAATCTTTTTACTTGAGGATATTTTTTAGTTAAATAAGTGGCAATCACTCCACCCATACTATGCCCAATCAAGTAAATTTCTTTATAACCATGATCTAATAACATTTTAAGTTGTTTTTCAGACTTTTTAATCCATCTATCTTCAGTTGCATATTTCTTATTTTTAACATCATGTCCTGGAAGTGTAAAGCTAAAAACATCAAAATTTCTCTTATATTCAAGATAATTTATTAAATACTCTTCATCGTACACACCACCAGCAAATCCATGAATCACCAAAATTGCTTTATGTTTAAACATATTTAACTCCTTTTTGCTATTCTATTTCCTTGTTTAACTTTAGTTTCAATATTGTTTTTAGAATTATTTAAAATATCTTTATCAATAGTTAAAACTCCATCTTTTACAATTATAACAATCGTAGATCCACCAAAAAGAAAATATCCTTTTTCTTCTCCCCTTTTAAAAGTTTTAACTTTATGATTAACAATTCTACCAACCATCAAAGCCCCAACTTCCATTTGAATAATTTTTCCAAAGTTTTTTGTTTCAAGTTGTTCATATTCTCTTTGATTTTCTTCATAAACTTTAAAATGATCAAAAGCTACAGGCCCAACAGTATTATAAATTCCTTTAATTACTTTATTAGAAATAACTTTACCATCATCGATATATGAATACCTATGATAATCATCTACAGAAAGCCTAAAAACAATAAAATAACCATTTTCATATTCTTCAGCTAATTTTTTATCTCTTAAAATTGATTCAACTGTATAAGTTTTATTTTTTATTATAAATTTACTATCTTTATCAATTTTATATACCATTACTTTAGAATCACTTGGAGAACAAAATATATTACTATCTTTAGAAAATACTCTTTTATTATTCTTTATTTTTCTAGAAAAAAAACTATTAAAATTCTTATACTTCTCTTTTGGATATTCTTCCATATCAATATTATTATCTCTAATAAAACTATTAATATGTTTTGAAGAAATTTTCCTATTCATATACCATCCACCAATAGATGATACAAATCTTTTATTAACTAGTTTTAATATTATTCGTCCAAAAAGGTTTTTATAAAGAAAATTAGCCCCTTTAGGACTTTTTTCTTCAACAATTATATTATTTTCTCTATCTATTACTTTTGTCATTATAATAAGCAAATCATTACAATTCCAATTACTGCTATTAAAGCAAAAATTGGATATGCAATTCCTCTTGGTTTAGGTACTTTAATATTTGAAACGAATAAAAATGCAGTAGTAATAGTAATAATTGCATAAAATATTTGACTAAAATCAAAACTAGCATAATTAGTAATTAACCATACAATTGGATATATTATAGCAGTAGATGTTACAGGTAAACCACTATAAAACTTAACAGGGCCTTTATCTTTTTTATTAATAACTAAAACGTTGAAAAAGCATAATCTTTGAATTCCAGCCATTGCCAATAATACATAAGTGATAACGTTATACCATTCATTGAATCCTAATGCCAACCCAAAAATAATTGGAAAACATACAAAATCAACAGTATCAGCAAGAGAGTCTAACTGAATTCCAAACATCTCTTCATCCTTATCTCTTTTACACATTCTTGCAAACTTACCATCTAGCATATCACACACACCAGCAATTATAAGGCAAACCATTGAATCTTTAAAATGAGCAATTGATGCAAAATACATTCCTACTATTGCAAAAATAACACCAACATAACTAATAATTAATGACTTATTATACTTACCTATAAACATAAAAAACCTCTTCTTAAAACTATATAAAAACATTATAGCACATTTTTCTAAAATTGACAAAAAAAAGAAAATATGTTAAAATATGCGCTTGTTTAAAGGGGTTTGGTTATTATGACATTAGATGCAGAGGAAATTATTAATTATTATAAAGATAAATATGGCTATGTTACAGATATAGATAGTATAATTGAATTTTTTAAGCAAGACAAAACAATTACAAATAAAGAAAAATCAGAAATATTACTAAGTATTTTAAGATGGAACTTAAAAATTGATAAAGAAAATAAAGAAAAATTAAAAGGATTCAAGAAAAAAGAAGAAAGACAAGAAACAAAAGAAATAAATAATCCAACTCTAGAAATAGATAAAAAAGAATCTGAATTTTTTGAAGCTTCTTCATATATTCATTCTATAAAAGAATGTGATGATGATGATTTTATTACAGAAATACTACCAACCATATATGATAACAACTATGAAAGTATAATTGGATCAATATTATTATATTTTTTAAGGGAATTATCTCTTGCTAATGACATGTTAGCAATAGAAACAAACGAAGAAGATCAATTATATCTTAAAAATGTTATCAAAAGAAATAAAGAAATAATTAACATTATAAAAAAATATAATAATGAAGAAGAAAATGAAACTACATTAAATACTACGCAAGAACATAATAAATTAATATTCTTAAGAAAAAAGAACTCTTCATTATATATTAAAGATGATTTAGATAATACAGCAACAGAAGAAGATTTACTACCAATATTAAATGACATAATAACAGGAAATTTCACAAAAGAAAAAAGATTTCATAACAATGACGATTTAAAAGGGCTTTCAGCAATAAGAAGAAGAGATTCAAGAATTATTTTTGTAAGACTTAATAATAATATAATTTTAATTCTAGGAATACTAGTAAAAAGATTTCAAAATCCACAAACATATAGAGATATGTTAAAAGCAAGAAACAAAGAATTTAAATTACAAAAAGACATTTTAAAAGAAAATATAAATAATGAAGAATTTCTAAATTGTAATAAAGAAATACAAGAAGAAATAATTAAAGAATTAAATTCTAGGAAAAAAATACTTAAGGAGGCTTAAATGGAAAGATTAAAAAAATACATAGAACACTTCTATGATAAGAAAAAAATACCAACCGAGTTAAGTAGTGATGAAATTGAAGAATTAGAGTTTTTAAATGACTTTGTTAAAACAATAGATTTAAAAAATATATATACTATTTTAAATTGTAACAAAAGAAATTTTGTAATATCTGCAATCATTTCAAATAAAAATCATGAACCGATTTCTTTATTAAAAGACAAAATAAATAGGTTGGATAATTCATTTTTCACATGTACTGATTACAATGAAATATATGAATTATATAATTCTATAATTATTTTTATAGAAAAGAATGAGTTTCAATTAATTGAAAATATTTCACCATTTGTAGAAAACAATGATCAAGATTTTAATAAAGAAATTGAAGAAAAAAATTTATTGAATGATGTAAATAAACTAAAAGAACAACTAAAAAAATATACAAAAAATGAAGAGCAAAGAAAAAACTTAATAGATTTATTTCTTAACTATAGTTATGAATTAACTTTTTCATTAGTAGCAACTTCTGTAATAAATGAAGCAGCAACATCTTCAAATAGTAATCTACTTAGTCAAAAAAATATTTCATCCCCTATTCAGAATAATAAACTAAACTATTTATCAATAAATAACAATGATAGTAATATAGATCTAACAGATAAAAATTGTTTAAGAAGAGTAAATGATTTAATAATGAATGCTGCACATTTTAAAGATTTATTTATATCAATGCAAAATAGAATAAAAGAAATAGAAAATTTGCCAATTACAAGAGAAAAAGAAAACAGCAAAATAACAAAGAAGAAAGAAAGAATATTAGCATATTTAGATTCATTTGATTTAAATAAACCAATAGATTTATCAAACTCATTTTTAGAATTAATTGATAATCAAAAATTAAAATATTTCATAATTGGAAAAATAATAAGACTAAATTTAGAGCATCAAAAGAATACAATAATTGAACTAGACAAAGAAAAAGAATTATCAAAAATAGAACTACTATTTAAAAATAGTAAATTCTCATTTGAGAAATTACTAAAAGAACAAGTTGAAAATTTAATAAAATATGGAAACATAGATAGCATTGAAAAAATATTGACAATATTAACTGATTCAGATATTAAATTTAATGATAATTTTCCAATATATGATATTCTTCTATTATCAAATCAATCAAATGTTGCAAATATAATAAAACTATATAATGTAAACTTAATAAACGAAGAATTTATAATTAAAAATCCAAATATATTTGTTGACACAATAAGCGAAGATTTAAAGAAAATAACTTCTATAAATGAACCAAAATATAACGAATTAAATAATAATATAACTCAGTTAAAAGAAATTAAAATAAATATAAATGAAATTTCAAAAAAAGATAGTAAAATTCTTTTAATGAATAATAAAGAATTAGAAACAGCTATTACATTAATTAAAAATTATCATTTAGACTATTCGACAAGTAATAACTTTGAATTAATAAGTAACATTAAAAACATAGAAATTGCTGATAAATTCATTGAACTAGGATTAGGAGATTATTTAATAACTCACCCATATTTAATTGCAAAAAGAGCAAATAATAGATTAAAGCGTATGCAATTATGTAAAATGTTAGAAATACCATTAATGCAAGATGGAAAAATAAATTCTAAAATAACAAGCCAAGAATTTAGAATTGGAAAAAACTATATAAATGATGATGACATTGAATCTTTTATATCAAATTCTACACCAAGATATCAAAATCTTGATTGTCTAAAAATTTTAGTAGAAAATTATGATTATAATTACGAATTAGAAGAAATTAAAGAGTTAGAAAAATATAAAACTAATGATTTAGAATATAACATTAATGGAATAATAATTTCAAGAAATAAAGTATTAAGAAACTATAGCATATTATCCAAAAATATCACTATTTCAAATGACGTATTACTATTCAATTCAATTATTTATGGAAGTGTATTGGATGATGAGCAATTAGATATGTTAAGCAACTTAATAATAAATAAACAAAAAGAAAAACTGATAAATAGATAGTTATCAGTTTTTTATATTTATTTTAACATCTCTTTAAAATCTTTATTATGTGAACCAATATAATCAAATAATAAATAATAAACTTTCCACAAAATAACACCTAACATTACTAATGCAAAGCACAATATATACATTCCAAGATCAAGATTTGCAAGTGTAAAAAATGGTTTAAAGAATAATAATTCAGTTAAGAAAATACTACACATTGAAATCATTAAAATTTTTCTAATAGTATTAAAAGGTCTACATAATTTAAATTGATAAATAAGCATAATAATAGTAGTTATAATAACTGTTATTGTAGAACTTTCAGTCGGAGTTAATCCAGCATCCTTAGTTAATAATAAGAAAATAAATATTGTTGAGAATACAGCTAAAGCAGTAGGAAGTGCATTAGCAATTATCTTAACTAAAAAGTTACCTTTTACTCTATCCTTATTAGGTTCCATTGCCAAAACAAGAGATGGAGCACCTATAGTAATAAGATTCATTAAGCTTAAATGAATTGGATGAAATGGATAATGGAAAGCTGTAAATAAAACCATTAATACAATCAAAATTGTATAAATTGTCTTTGTTAAAAACAAAGAAGCACTTCTACCAATATTATTAATACATCTTCGTCCTTCCTCAACAACTTTAGGCATTGCATCAAAATTAGAATTCATTAATACTAATTGACTTACATTTCTTGCTGCATCACTACCAGAAGCCATAGCAATACTACAATCAGCTTCTTTAAGAGCTAAAACATCATTAACACCATCACCAGTCATTGCAACAGTATGTCCAAGACTTTTTATAAGTAAAATAAGTTCTTTCTTTTGATCAGGTTTTACTCTTCCAAAAATAGTATTGTTAAGATATGCATCTTTTAACTCTTTTTTAGTCTTTATAGTACTTAAATCACAATACTTATCATAATTGTCCATACCTACTCTTTTTGCAATTTGAGATACTGTAATTGGGTTGTCGCCAGAAATAATTTTAATCTCTACACCCTGTTCTTTAAAATATGCCAAAGTATCTTTTGCTTCTTTACGAATTTTATCTTGAATAAGTATCAAAGAAACTGGAGAAATTTTACCATCTTCTTCAATTGCAAGTAATAAAGTTCTATAATCTTTTGAATAATCACTATAATCACTATTTTTTATAATAAATTCAGGTGCTCCTAAATAATAAGATATACCATCTTCTAACTCAACCTTTGAATATTTTTTATCTGACGAAAAAGGTATTATTTTTTTAGTTTTTAAAGGTTTCCCACTCTTCGTTTCAAATTTATCTCTAACAGCATTCATTGTTGGAGATACATCTTCAATTGTATGACATAATCTATCAAGTAACTTTTTTACTTCATCTTGTGAATATTTAACATTAGGAATAAAATCAACTACTTCCATTACTCCTTCTGTAATTGTTCCAGTTTTATCAAGACAAAGTACATCAACTCTTGCAAGAGTTTCAATGCAATACAATTCTTGTACCAATACATTATATTTACTAAGTCTTATTATTGATACTGCCAAAACAGTACTAGTAAGAAGAATTAATCCATCAGGTATCATTCCGATTAAAGCAGCAGTAGTATTTAAAACTGCTAAATTAAAATCACTATTTGCAAAATAATACTGATTAATAAATAATAAGATTCCAACTGGAACAATTGTAAATGAAATATATTTAATAATCTTATTTAATGAAATCATCAAAACAGAATTTAACTTTTTAATATATTTAGCATCTTTACTAATTATTGAAGTATAATTATCATCCTTAACATGCTCTACTCTTGCAAATATTTTACCACCAGTAATAAAACTACCTGACAATACCATATCTCCATTTTTCTTTTCTATTGGAGTAGATTCACCAGTAATAAAAGATTCATTTACTAAACATGTCCCATCTAAAACAATACAATCAGCTACAACTTGAGATCCTGCTCTTAATAAAACAACATCATCTAAAACAATCTCTTCTCTTGATATCTCTTTACAACTTCCATCACGAATTACTTCAACTTTAGCTTGGCTTATTAGTGATAATCTATCAACTATCTTTTTAGCCCTAATTTCTTGTACAGTACTAATAATAATATTAAAAATAACAGTACCAATAAACAACATATTTTTATAGGCACCTACAAGAGCAATAGCTAAAGCAAGTCCAAAATTCAAAAAATTAAATAAAGTGAAAAAATTATCTCTAACTATTCTTTTAATAGTTTTTGTAGGAACAGAAACATCTGTATAATTTAAGTTTTCTTTCATTCTCTCTTCTACTTCTTGAGAGCTCAATCCATTCTCTATACTTGGAAAAAATCTTTTCATCTTATACACCTTCTATACAACATCAAATATTATAACAAAAATAAACAATTAAAAAAAGAAAAGCTTTTAAATTTTACAACTATTTTCCCTTTTTATTTTTTAAAATGTCCAATTTATGTTTAATAAAATCAAGTCTTTTTCTTCTTTCTTCATCATCAATCATATATAAGTCATCTTTATAAACTAAAATATCTTTTTCTTTAACAACAGGAAGCAATAATAATTCTACAAGTTTTAATTCCTTAGTATCAATATTTTCTAAAATAGCAAATTTCCCTTCAATTCTATCAACAGCATACTTCTCTAGCTTTTCCATACTAACCTCCATCAGTATCAGTGCTAATACTTTTAAAATTAATTTCTTCTCCATTAGATGTAGCAACAATAGTACCCATAATACTTGTATTAAATATTTCAGAATTAATTCTTTTCAATTTATTAATTACAACATCATGAGGATGACCATAATCATTATTTTCACCACAAGATATTATAGCATATTTAGGCTTAACTTTATTTAAAAAATAAGCACTTGAACTATATTTTGAACCATGATGCCCAACTTTTAATACAGTACTACTTATGTCGCTATTTAATATTTGCTTCTCTACATTACTAGAAGCATCTCCTGTAAATAAAAAAGAAACATTCCCATATGTTAATTTAATAACTATTGATGTATCATTTAAATCTTCTTTATCAGAACCTACATATATAATTTTAACCTCTGAGTTACCAAGCCTCAATTTAGTACCTACCTTTGGAGTTTTAAATGCAATATTCTTTTTATCTAATGCATCCAACACTTCATAAAAAGTTTGAGTAGAAGTTATACAATCAGGCATATAAAAATTACTTACTTTAAAATTATTAATTATATCATCCATGCCACCAATATGATCTTCATGAGCATGAGTACCTACTAAATATTTAAACTCACTAATACCTAATGTTTTAAAATAATTAACTAATTTTACACCATCATTATTGTTTCCAGCATCTATTAGCATATACTCATCTTGAGACTTAATCAAAATACTATCAGCTTGTCCAACATCTAAAAAGAAAACCATTAAATCATCAGTTAATATAATTGACTCATTATCATTAATAATATTAACATTTTCAACATTAACAAAAATTGCATCTTTTAATTTTTGAAAAAATTTATCATCAACAAAATAAGACAAAGCAAATATAATAAAAATTAAAAAGATTCTTACAATATATTTTTTTGTTTTCTTCTTCATATCCTATCCTCTACAATAAATATTAACAAAAAAATATATTTATGTCTATAAAGAAAAAGACTATTCACTAGTCTCTTTTTTCTCAATTACATCTTTCTTGTATTTATTTTTTATTGTACTAATATTTTTAGTATGACTCAAAGATTCATATACAAGTGGTGTTTTTTTATTAATCAAATTAATAAATGATTTAAAATATATTATTATTAAAGCAATATACATAATAATTAAAATAATATTTCCAAATAATCCTAGTTTCATAACAGAATTATTAAATGTTAAATTAAATATTTCAAAAAATATAACATACTTAACTAAATATCTAAGTAATATCTGATATACTTTAGCTTTCTTATCATCAAAACTTACTATCCTAATACCAACAATCATTTTCCCAATAGTTCTTCCATTAAAAATAATTGTAAAAATAATATAATATAATAAAAAGAAAAGCATTAATATAGAAATATCTAAAGAACTTCTTGGTAAAATACCAGAAAAGACAACTACAGAAACAATAATAAAATCAATCAAAAATGAAATAAATCTTCTAGGATAAGAAACCTTTTCACCCCTATTATATGCTTTCTCATCTAATTGTTCTCTTGATGGTAAAATTTTACTTATTAAAGGTGTAAGCATATATCCAAGTAAGCCTCCAGTAGTATTAACAATTAAATCATCGACATCAAATAATCGATATGGTCTTGGATATATTCCAAATAAACAGCTAATCTGCGTAACCTCAAAAAATAAGCTAAGCATAAAGCTCAAAACAATTACTTCCCACCATTTTCTATTAAAATAATATCTTAGGTATACTCCAAATGGTAAAGTTAATAAAAAATTAAAAAGAAGAGTATAAACAGCAGGACTTTTTAATGTAGCTATATAAGTAGAAATATCTAAAATATTAAAGTTAGTACTAGAAATAATATCTTTAATACCCTTAAACGGCACTAATTGAGTCCATGGGCCAGTCATTTTTGCAACATATTCAATTTTAGGCAATGGAAGAATAACCATAAACCAAGCAATTAATAAATATAATATAAAAGAATAGATAATAAAAGTTCTTAAAAAAGGAATAGATCCAAACTTATGATATTGCTTTATCATATAAGGTAACGTAAATAACAAAGCAATAATTGGAAATAAAATCAAGCCTACTTTTATTGGAACTGCATAAACACTCATAAATAACCTCTTACAATATCAAACAAAATATATCAAAAAAGAAAAATAAAGTAAATAACAATTTAAAAATAACTATTCATAATAAACTAGTTATGATATAATTACTTTGTTGTTCTCGTAGCTCAGCAGGATAGAGCAATCCCCTCCTAAGGGATAGATGTGGGTTCGAGTCCTACCGGGGACACCATTATAAAAACAATCTACTTTTCAGTAGATTTTTTATTTTATAAAAAATAGAAATGCTATAATCATACAAATTGAGCGAGCAAATTTTCTTTTATTTGCATAAATTTCTTCTTTAATAGAAATCACATCATCAACTATATCGACAATCCAACTTTCAAGATATTTTGGAATTCTAATAGGACATACTGGAAACATATGAGAAACTATTATGTTTTTTTCTTTGTCATTTAAATCAAAAAACTTTAAAGAATAATTAAGAGAATATTTAGGATGATTAACTAGTGTAAATGCTCTCTCTCTTAATGTAATATTTTTGTTATCTACAAGAAAAAAATCATGTAATAATCCTCCACGAGCCACTGACTCATAATCTAATCTTAAAAATTTAGCTATTTTATATGAATAATATGACACTCTAACAGAATGATCAAATCTATTTAAACTATGATGAACGATATTTTTAGTTTTCAAAAATTCTTGATTATTTAAAATATCATTCGTAATACTATTATACTCAAAATCATTTATAAAAATTTTAATCCTCTCCTTTGATGCAAGAATATTATAACACAAGTCAAAAAAAAAGAAAGAGGCCTCTTTCAATCTATATTAAAGCTATATATATGCTCTTAATATAATATATGACAAACAATAAAAAAAAGAACAAATATAGCACTATATAATCAAATTAAGCATAAATATTAACTTTCCTCCTCCAAATAGTTTATTAATCATGGACTTTTATATTACTTTATTCTTTTAATATTACTCCAATCTCTTGCATCATTTAAAATTTTTTCAGAATCAGCTAATAGTTTTGATGGATATTTAACATACTCTAAGATTTCTTCATTAGAATAATTTTCTAACATATACTTTCCTATTGTAAATGCAATATGATAGTTTTGAGATAAAGATATAAAACTATTTATTTCTTCATTTGTTGCATTTATCACTACTTTTGTAAACATTTCTGGATTGCCTAAATTAGTTGCTAAAGCCTCCCAAAACCATATGATAGTTTTATTTGAGTGTTCCAATTCACTTTCTTGTTGGCAAATATGTACAAATTCATGTAATATTGTACTTTTTAACTCTTCAAGAGTCATATTAGCATGATAAGCTGTTTTACGAGCTTCTTTTATTGATAATAAATTAATGTTTCCATCATTTGTATCAGCACGCATATAATCATAATATTTACCAAATTGTTCAATATGCTTTTTATATAATTCTAAATCATCATATATAACTATTTTCCTCTTTTTGATAAGTGAATCTAATTTAAAAAAAGACATAATATCATTTGATTTAGATTCTAAATAATTTACTACTTCTGGAATGTAAGAAATACTTTCATCATAATCAACTATAAAATTTTTCTTTTCTAATAACATTAAAATCACTTCCTACAAAAACTATATCTCTAACAATTATTCTATAATCATTTTTTTCAAATAGTTTAAAATTATTTGCTAAATAAATTGTATCACCAATATGGTCAAAGTCTCTACTTTGTAACATAGAATTACAATTTGATAGTTTCTTTAATACTTTTTAATTAGTTTCTTTATTTTTGGCTTAAGATCATATATTTCTTCTTGCATTACTTCTCCAGATTCACTAATTGATAATTCTGGAATTACAATACCAGTTTCAAGTTCAATCCAATCAGCAAGCAACCTTCTATGACAAAAGTGCTCTTTGCTTATTTCCAATCCAGGTAACTCATGACAAAGTAATATTATTTCTTCTCCAAATTTTTGCTTTAAAGTATTCATTAATTCAAATGGATTTAAATCTTTTAATCTTAAATTATAAAATTCATATATATACCAATTGATTAATTCATCTTCTAATAAATTATCTGGATTTTGTTCATAATACTGCCATAAATATAATCTTGGAGACATTTTCTTATATGCACTACCATAAAATCCCCAGGCATTACCACCATCTCCAGTAATTGAAACTAAATTTCCATTTTTTGCATTAGCATAACAGCTTGTTCCTTTTATAATCATCAAAATCACTCACAAATTAATAAATATTATATCATAAACTTATTCTTTTAATTTAAAACTTTAATTAATTTCCTTTCTAAATAATTATATTTTTTATTCTATTCAATTCATCATCTCCCATTCTATAGACTACAAGTATCTATTTTTAATTTATTATTTTTAATCTTAAACAAAATACTTCCATCTTTATCTGTTCTATATACTTTAGAATCTTTTATGTTTTCTAATACTTCTTTATTTGGATGACCATACTTATTATTTTTACCAACACTAATAACTGAATAATCTGGATTAATATTATCTATAAACTCAATACTCAAACTTGTCTTACTTCCATGATGTCCTACTTTTAAAATATCTACATCATGTAAAGTATATTGTTTTAATATTTCTTTTTCAGTAGTCATAGATGCATCTCCCATAAACATAAATCTATAACCACCAAGTTTTGTATATATAACATTACTATTATCGTTCTCATTATCATATTCTTTTGTTTAAAGAAAATATAATTTATTTTTATCTATATTTAGTTCTTTAACACATGAATAATACTTTATATTTTTCTTATTTAATACTTTAATTAACTCTTTTTCTAAATCATTAAATTCTCCACAATTAAAGATAACTTTTTCTACCTTAAAATTATTAACTAAGTTAATAGCTTCTCCCATGTTGGCATAATCTCCATGTGGTGACATACGTTTATGCATACGAATTTAGAAATTAAAAAAAGAACTATCAAATAGATAATTCTAACGCTTATTTCTTGTAATCATATCACTATCCGTAGGAACTTTAGAGATAAAGCTAAATAAAGTATTTGGCAAATCACTTATAGGTATTTCAATAATACCTGTAGCTCCAACACTATCTTGATTAACTTTATTAATTCCTGGTAAATTGTTTACCATATCAACATTACATATTTTTGGAATAAAGTATTCAATCCTAGCTATTTGTAAATTTAAAGTTATTTCTATCGTTAGGGCATGCCCTCTATCTCTAACCATCATCAATAACTTTCTTTCATTAATAGCAACCATATCAGTCCATCCAACATCTAAATCATTGGGAAATAGCGCTAATAATTGTTCAAATGCAGATACTTTAACCCCTCTTAACGATATTGGATATTTATAATCATTTTCCTTTTTATCAATCAATGGAATAGATTGCAAAATTTGTTCATTATTTAAAATAAATGAATGCATAAAATGTAATATTTCATTAATTGTCTTTGCATTTTTTGCAGAAGAAACACTGCCAAAGGTATATCCAACACATTCTTTCTTTACAGCATTAATAAAATCTAATTCCATATTACTGACAAAATTTTTATAGAACAAACGTAATTTATCAATATCATAACCACATGAATAAAAATTATTTTTAATAATATTTTCCATCTCAGTTATTTTGCTCATGATTTGTGATTCAAATCCAAAAATATCTGCAGTTATACATTTTAATTCACTAAATATATATATTAAGGAATCATTAACACTATTCGAATATTTTTCGACATCAGCATATAAATTATCACTTGGGGGAGCTATATCAAGCATTTCTTTTTTTATTTTAAAATCAACTTCGAAAAAATGCTGTAGCTTTAACAATTTTACATCTACCATATTATTATCACACCTTTTGTTCATTATATCATATTTTTTATTCTATTCAATTCATCATCTCCCATTCTATGAACTACAAGTCTCTATTTTCAATTTATTATTTTTGATTTTAAACATAATACTTCCATCTTTATCTGTTCTGTATATTTTTGAATCATTTAAATTGTCTAATACTTCTTTATTTGGATGACCATAACGATTATTTTTGCCTACACTAATAATGGAATACTTAGCATCTATAAACTCTTTACTACTGCTTGTCTTTGAACCATGATGCCCTACTTTTAAGACATCTATATCTGATAAATTATATTTATCTAATATTTCTTTTTCAGTAGCAGTGCTTGCATCTCCCATAAACATAAATTTATAGTTATTTATTTCTGTATAAATAACATTTGAATTATCATTTTCATTATCATATTCTTTTGTTTGTAAAAAATATAATTTATTTTTATCTATATTTAATTCTTTAATACACGAATAATACTTTATTTTCTTTTTATCTAATACATTTATTAGTTCTTTTTCTAAATCGTTATATTCTCCACAATTAAATATAACTTTATCTGCCTTAAAACTATTAACTAAATTAATAGCTTCTCCCATATGATCATAATCCCCATGTGGTGATTATCTGTTATGCACACTAATTTAAGACAAAAGAAAAGAACTACAAAGGTCCTAATTTTTAATAAAATTCAATGTAACTTTCAATGCTTCTTTCATGTGCTCATCATTATGAAACCCATGATCTGCGCCATCAATTAAATATAATTTAGCATTTTTACATTTCTTGCTAGTATTAACAGAAGATTTGTATGATACATACGGATCAGACGTACCATGCACAAACAATAATGGAATATCTATTTTTTGCAATCTCTTGTAAGTAGTGTATTTTCGTTCATCTTTAAAATATTCATAACTTAATTTCCAGCCATTCTCAATTGGATAATAACCTTGTTTTTTTGCAATTTTTTCTTTCTTGCTTGGAATATTAAATAATCCTCTTCCATAATCTATTGCTGGATACCATAATATGATTTTTTTGATATCATATTTATTTAAATCAACATTAGAAACAATTCTTCCCCCCATAGAACAACCTATCAAAATAAAATTTTTATAATTATATTTTTTATTTAACATATCTAATGTATCATGAAGATTCCTTACCATATTGGACACAGTATATTCATTATAACTTCCATCTGATTCACCACACCCAACAAAATCAAATCTAAAATTATTAATACTATTTTTAGTCAGTTCCTCAGATATTTTAGTAGTAGGTCTAGAATCTTTGCTACTGGTTCTTGCATGACATATAACTACTATCTCATAATTTTCGTTTGTTTTATTAATAACACCACATAGTTTTAAATTATTGTATGTTGGATAAAATATTTTTTCTTCATTTATCATACTTATCACATCCTGTAATTATTATATCATAATTCTTCGTGATTACGGACCGCAAGCCTCAATTATTAATTTATTACTTTTTATTTTAAACATAATACTTCCATCTATATCTGTTCTATATATTTTTGAAGTTTCTAAATTATTTAACGCTTCTTTATTAGAATGTCCATATCTATTATTTTGGCCAACTGCTATTGAGTAGTTAGTACATATAAAAAAAGAACTATCATATGATAATTCTTATACAATACTATTATTATTTAAATACTTTGTAATATATTCTATGCATTCATTAAATATCTTATCCAATTCTTTCTTATCAGTTATTTTATAATTATAAAGACATATTTTTGAAAAGAAATTAACCTTACCTAAATCTTTATTAGAAGATATTATATAATTATTCAGTTTTTCTTTATTAAATGTTGCTTCATCAATATCAATTACATTGTTTACACACTTTAAATTTTTAAATTTGTAAATGTATCCATGATTAATTAACCATTTATCATAAATATTCATTTCCCTATGCTTTAAATCTTTTCGCGCTTTTCCATCTAGAAGTTTTTTCCTACCTTTTAAATACATGCCTATACCATTATCATTTTTATCATAGATATAAAAATGTTTAAAAAAATATTCATTATAAAATCTATCTGTTAATATATGTATAAGATACCCAAGCATTATTGGATTATCAAGCCTATTCTTATATTTTTGTATAAATTTATCTGGATTGGCTAGACCTTCTAAATCTTTTTCACCAGATTGAAAATGAGCAACTGAATGATCTCTTCCCTCACAAATATCTGGAAGAACACTTCCTAACATTATTGAATCTAAATCCATTTTAATTTTATCATTAACTTTCTTAGCAATTGCTAAATGAATTTTATGAGTTGGCATATAAACACATCCTATAATTATTATATCATATTACTCCTTTCTATGGACTACATGTTCTTATCTTTAATTCATTATTTTTAATTTTAAACATAATACTGCCATCCTCGTCTGTTCTATATATTTTTGATTCTCTTAAATTATCTAATGCCTCTTTATTTGGATGTCCATATCTATTATTCTTTCCAACTGATATAACACTATATCTTGGATTTATTTCATCAATAAATTCTTTACTACTACTTGTTCTTGATCCATGATGTCCTACTTTTAAAATATCTACATCATGTAAAGTATATTGTTTTAATATTTCTTTTTCAGTAATACTTGATGCATCTCCCATAAACATAAATCTATAACCACCAAGCTCAGTATAAATAACATTAGAATTATCATTTTCATTATCATAAACTTTCGTTTGTAAGAAATATAATTTGTTTTCATTTATATTTAATTCTTTAATACATGAATAATATTTAATTTTCTTTTTATCTAACACTTTTATTAATTCTTTTTCTAAATCATTAAATTCGCCACAATTAAAGATAACTTTCTCTACTTTAAAATTATTAACTAAGTTAATAGCTTCTCCCACATGATCGTAATCCCCATGTGTAATAATTAAATAATCGAGGTTTCTAATACCAAATGACTTAAATAATGGAATAGAATTATTATAAAGAATATCACGATTACTTATACCGCCAGTATCAATGAGAATATTTGTTCTTCTATTATGAATTAAAATTGAATCACCCTGTCCAACATCTAATATCAATACATAATTACTTAGAAAAATATCGTTATAATTATAATGAATGCATAAAATAATTAAAAAAAATACTAATAATTTTTTATTGTAAAAAATGAAAGAATAGATTATCAAATAATATATTACAACAACAGCAATTGATGGCTTTATAAAAATTAAAGAAGAATTAATACTTCCAAACCATAATGATAAACATTCTAAAATCTTTATAAAAATTATAAAGAATTCATCAAATAATGGAAACGCTAAAGTAATAATAGAAAAAGGAAAGACTATAAAAGAAACATAAGGAACTAAAATAGAATTAAAAAGAAATGATAAGACATTTAACTCACTATAACTATAAATATTAAGTGGAATTGAAAAAATAAAAGATAAAAAAGATATATAAATTATTTTAACAAACATATTTTTTATTTCATTTAATTTCTTACTAGATAAAGTTAATATAGAACTTATAATAAAAGAATAATAAAAGCCAATATTATATATAGAATTTGGAACTATTATAATCACAATTAAAATACTTATTAATAAATGCCTCTTTTTATCAAAATTCAAACCTAGAATTGCATTAATTTCTTTTAAAAGAAGTTGTACCACACATCTTAATATAGATATACTTCCAATAAATTGATAATACAAAAAAAGAATAATAGCAAATAAAAAAGTTTTCTTAATATTATTTCGCTTATACACTAAACTTAATAAACCAACTAAAAAAGAAAGATGAGTACCTGAAATTGAAAACAAATGAATTATTCCAATTTTCTTATATATTGAAATATTATCATCATTTATTTCACTCTTATCACCTAAAATAAATGCTTTTAAATAACTATAACTTTTTAATTTATTTATTTTACTATCAACATCTCTCTTTATTTTAAGAAAAAGATTTTTACTTTCTCCAACTTTTTCATAATTATAAATTTTTAAATTAAAAAATACATTATTCCTATTTTGATATTCCTTATAATTAAATAAATTAAAATTTCTATTATTTTCTAATTCAAATAGCATTCCTTTTATTTTTAATTTATCTCCTATTTTTAATGAATTGTTTTCTAAATAAGAAACTAATTTTTCTCCACAATCTAACTCTAGACTATTATTATTTTTAATATTTGTAACTACACAAGAAAAAGAAGTTTTATCAATATTAAAGATTGTGTAATTATGTACCTTATAATCTGTAAATCTAAATATAGCAAAAAATATTAAGACATAAATAATTAATTTAGACTTTAATACTATTTTTAATTTTTTCAAATAATGCGTCTCCAATTCCAGAAACATTTTTAATTTCCTCTATACTTTTAAACTTTCCATTTTTATTACGAAAGTCAACAATATTTTTTGCTTTAGTTTTACCTATTCCATCTAAAGTCATTAATTCTTCAATCGATGCATTATTAATAGAAATTTTAGAATCACTTTTAACAACACTATCTTTTTCATTCTTTGTAATAATCTCCTTATTTGATTCCTTACTTGGAATGATAATTATCATTTCATCATATACTTTTTCACTTAAATTAATATTTGAAACATCAGCTTTATCCGTTAGACCACCTGCTTTATTAATAACATCTATTATTCTTTCACCATCTAAAGCTTCATAAGTATTTGGATTTTTAATTTCTCCTTTAATATCTACTATCATTTTAGAATTAATTATTTCATCATCTTTTTCAATTAGTAATTCGTCATTATTAACTATTTCTTCATTAGAAAAATCATTATTTGATAAAGTTAAAAAAATATTATATATAATTAAAAAAATAATAATAAAATATAAAATAATATCTTTTCGATTATAATAAATAAAATCTTTAATTTTTTGCATAAAAAAACCTCCCTAAGGAGATTATTAGACGTTTTAGACAGAAATGCCCAATTTTTTTAATCTTGTTTCAATTGCTACTCTTTGAACAATAGATAATGCTAAGATCAAACTAAGAGTAAAAGAACCACCATAACTTAAAAATGGTAATGGAACTCCAGTAAGTGGAACTAATCCCATTATTCCCAATAAATTAATAACAATATGAATAAAAATGTATATTGCAACACCATAACATATTATTGACCCTCTACTTGAAACACTATTTTTACCAATTCTTATAATTCGCCACAATAATACTATAAATAATAAAATAATAAATGAAGATGCTACACATCCTAATTCTTCAACGACAATAGCAAAAATAAAATCTGTATGTGATTCAGGTAAATATAAATACTTTTGAGTGCTATTTCCTAATCCTTTACCCCACATACCACCATTATTAAAGGCTATATAAGAATTACATACCTGATTTCCAGAAGTATAAAATTTTTCTTCGCTACAAGGATATCTATAATCCTTACGATCAATTTGCCTTTTAAAATTTGAAGTATTAAAAATATAATAACAAAATAATACAGCAATCATCAGAAGAATAGAAATAGAAACCACTTTAAACTTCACTAATCTTTTAATAGGCATAATTAAATATAATAAAAAAAATGTAATTAGCATAATAGCAGCAGTACCAAAATCTGGTTGTAATATTATAAGTCCACAAAAGAAGGCAGTAACTCCAATTGGGAAAAAATTTGTAAACAATCTATCGAGTTTATGCCGATTTAATTCAAAAAAGGCTGAATACCATACAATTAATATTACTTTAATAAACTCACTAGGTTGAAATGAAAAAGGCCCAATAACAATCCAACTTCTTGCATCATTTATTATAGCACCAAAAAATGATACAAATATCAATACTGGTATACTAATTAATAAAATAAGCCAAGAGGATCCACTATAAGTTCTAGTATTAAAATGAATTAAAAAAAGAAAACCAATAATACCAAGTCCCAAACTTAAGCCTTGTTTTAATAAAAAATTATAAGGACTTTTATTATATCTCATGAAAGCAGCAATATTTGAGGCAGAAAAAATCATTATTAGTCCAATTGAAAAAAGTAATATACTCACAACTAATAATGTTCTGTCTACATGTTTTAACATAATTTTATCTTTTAGTCTCATATATATCCTCCTTTCAATATTCTATTATTATTATATATCATATAAAAATATTAAAAAAGGAAGAAATACAAAACTTAACATATTTAATATAGAAAAGTGTAAAAAAAAGAATAGAAAAATCTATTCTTATCCATTAACCTGTTTCATTACTTCTTCAGCAAAGTCATCATTTCTTTTTTCGATTCCTTCTCCTACTTCATAACGAATCATTTTCTTAATTGTACCTTTATTTTCTTTTACATATTGTCCAACAGATTTATCAGAATCTTTAATAAATTCTTGTTCAACTAAGCAAACTTCTTTATAGTACTTATTAATTCTTCCATTAACCATTTTTTCAGCAATATCAGCAGGTTTTCCTTCATTCATAGCTTGTTCTTTAATGATTTCTCTTTCATGTTCAAGAACATCTTCAGGAACATCTTCCTTTGTCATAAATAAAGGTCTCATAGCTGCAGCATGCATTGAAACATCTTTAGCAACTTCTTCATTAGCTCCATCAAGAACTGTTAATACTGAAATTCTTCCACCTAAGTGAGAATATACTCCGAATACTTCATTCTTTTTCTTCTCAACATATTCAAATCTTCTAAAGCTAATTTTTTCTCCAATTTTAGCAATTAGTGCTACTAAATATTCATTAACTGTTTGTCCATCATCTAATTTTAAATTCATAGCATCATCCATAGTCTTAACACCACTATTTAAAATAGCATTTCCAACAGTACTAATGAACTTTTTAAATTCTTCGTTTTTAGCAACAAAGTCAGTTTCAGAATTAACTTCCAAAATTACTGCCTTATTTTTATCTACAATTATTTCACTTAACCCCTCTGCTGCAATACGTGACTCTTTTTTACTAGCCTTTGCAATTCCTTTTTCTCTTAACCAGTCAACAGCTTTATCCATATCACCTTCTGATGCTTCTAAAGCTTTTTTACAATCAAGCATTCCTGCTCCAGTTTTTTCTCTTAAGTCTTTTACATCTTTAGCACTAAACATAATTAATCCCTTTCTAAAACTATTACTTCTTTAATTCAGCTAATAGTTCATCTTTTTTCATTTTAGAGTAACCTTTAACGCCTTGTTCCTTTGCATATTCTTTTAATTCAGTTAAATTTAATTCTTCAAGGTTTACTTCTTCTTTTTTTTCTTCAACAGAAACTTTTTCTTCTTTTACTTCTTCTCTTTTTACATTCTTTCTTGGCTTAGTTTCTTCTTGTGGTTTATCTTCTTTTTCTACTTTAACGTTTTCTTTTTCGATTGATTCAACGAATTCATTAACTGCATCTTCTTTATTCTTGTCTGATGATTTATTCTTATCTTCTTCAGTTAAATAATCAATCATTTCATTACCATTAACTTCTGCAATTGCATTAGTTAAAACACCAATCATTAATTTAACACTTCTTACTGCATCATCATTTCCAGGTATAACATAATCAACCATATCAGGATCACAGTTAGTATCTACAACACCAAAAACTGGAATATTTAACTTTCTTGCCTCTTTAATTGCAATTTCTTCTTTTCTAGGATCAACGATAACTAAAGCATCAGGAAGTTTTTTCATTTCTCTGATTCCTCTTAAATTCTTATTTAATTTATCGTATTCTTTTTTAATATTAATAACTTCTTTTTTTGGAAGTAAATCAAAAGTTCCTTCTGCTTCTAGCTTTTCAATTTCTTCCATTCTCTTAATTCTAGATCTAATAGTCTTGAAGTTAGTTAAAGTTCCACCTAACCATCTTTCATTTACAAAATACATATTAGTTCTAGTAGCACTTTCTTCAGCAGCTTCTTGAGCCTGCTTTTTAGTTCCTACAAATAATACTTTTCCTTCATTTGCAGCAATTTCTTTCATAGCTTCATAAGCTTCTTCGATTTTCTTTGCTGTTTTTTGTAAATCGATTATATAAATATCATCACGTGATGTATAAATATACTCTCTCATTTTTGGGTTCCATCTTCTTCTTTGATGTCCGAAGTGAACTCCTGCTTCTAATAAATAATTCATTGACACTACTGCCATAATTTAAATCTCCTTTTCGTTTTTATCTTCTATTAATTTCTAATAATTCCACCAAATTGGCACTCGGTAATTAAATCCATTAATATGCTTTATTCTGTTTCTTTTTTAGTTGTTTTCTTCGCTGTAGTTTTCTTTGTTGTTTCTTTTTTTACTTCAGTTTTTTCTTTTTTGGTTTCACTTACTTTTTTTTCAGCTACTACTTTTCCCTTTTTATCTTCTTTTTTAGCTTTAGAAGCTTTTTCTTCCTTTTTAGGAACTTCTTTAACTACTTCAACTTCAGATTTAACTTCTTTCTTAGCAGCTACAGTCTTTCCTTCAAGACCTAATTTTGCTTCTTTTACTAATTCACTAAATGCTTTTGAATCTGCAATTGCAATTTCAGATAACATCTTTCTATTAACAAGAACTCCTCTTTTATTTAATCCTTCAATAAATCTAGAATAACTGATTTCGTTTTCACGACATGCAGCATTAATTCTTGTAATCCATAGCTTTCTAAAATCTCTTTTCTTTTGACGTCTATCTCTAAATGCATATTGTCCAGAATGCATTAATTGTTCTTTTGCTGTTTTATATAATCTATGTTTACTTCCAAAGTAACCTTTAGCAGCCTTAAGTACTTTTTTATGACGTGCTTTTGTTGTTACACTATTTTTTACTCTTGCCATTTCTAACTCCTCCTTACACTAAATAACTTTCTTTAATCTCTTGTAGTCTGCTTTACTTAATAGTGCATTCTTTCTTTTTGCTCTATTAACAGCACCACTTTTCTTTCCTGTTTTATGATTTAATCCAGTTTGACGCAAAGTAATAGTTCCACTTTTTCTAACTTTAAGAACTTTACTTAATCCACTGTGAGTTTTTACTTTACCCATTATAATCCTCCTACTTTATTTTGTCTTTTTTGGCATCAATAACATAATCATATTTTTTCCATCAAGTTTAGGTTTCGATTCAATTTCTGCAATATCACTTAATCTTTCAGCAAATCTTAATAATACATCACTACCTAATTCAGTATGAGCCATTTGTCTTCCTCTAAAACGAATAGTAACTTTAATCTTATCTCCTTTTTCAAGATACTTTGTTACTTGCTTTAACTTTGTCTCAAAATCACCAACATCAATTGATGGAGAAAGTCTAAATTCTTTTAAATTTTGCATAGATGCTCTTTGTTTCTTCAAAGCATCTTTTTCTTTTTTACTTTTCTCATACTTATACTTTTTGTAATCCATCAATTTACATACTGGTGGATTCCCATTAGGTCCTATTAGTACTAAATCAAGGCCAGCATAATTAGCAAGTGTTAATGCATCTTTAATTGTTTTAACACCAGTTTGCTCCCCATTCGGACCAATAACTAAAACTTGTGGAACTTTAATTTGTTCATTAATTAACAAATTATTTTTTGAGTTTGCTATATAAAACACCTCCAATAAATATAAAAAAGTGGATACAATATATCCACTTAATACCATAAAAACAATAAACAGCAAATCCTGTTTTCGGCATTTAACCCAAAGCTATAAAACCGCAATCGGGTGGATGTGGATACATCTCTTTCCTTTTTTATTACGCATAGTATTATATTCTATGATTCTAATTTTGTCAACTATTATATTTTCTTTTTTCTTTTAACTTTATCTATTTCCTTCCTTATATCATTTAGCTCATCTTCTTTTTTATTAATAACAGTATTTTTTCTTTTATGGGAAAGAACAAGAACAACTATATATGATAAAAAAGCAAAAATAATATGGACTTGAAAAAATAAATTTAAAATAGCTAAAACTATAGTTAAAGCTGCAAAAATAATTATTAATATCCTAAGAATTTCTCTTTTTTTAAAATTCTTTAAATTTTGATCATTAGAAATATCATGCATAAAATACTCCTTTCACAACTAAAAATATAATAAAAGCTAAAATGGATATAATTAATAAGTACAATAAAATAGTTCTCCTAGTACTATTATTTTCTTCATCGTTTTTTTGGCCTTTTAAGATATATGAATCATGTTCAGACAAATACTTATCAATATAGTTCCTAGTATCTTCAGGAATGATACTACACTTAGATAAAAACTTTAAAATATCTAAAGCAGCTAAATCATCTTTTATTTCAATTCTTCTAGTTGTACTTTTTAAAATATTTCTCAAAACTTCTGGAGTTAATAAATTATTATCAATAATCTTTTTAACTTCTTCTAAACTATAGTAATCCATTACATTCACCATAGATAATTATATCATCAAACATCTACTTTTTTTAAAAAATATTGAAATATTTTTTTTAATCCCGCATTTATAACATGTGATATATTTCCATTTATTTCAGTAATTGCATTTCCGTAATATTTATCTTTGATTAAATAATCATTCAAGTCAATTTCAACACCATTTTTAATATCATTTTCAAACTTATTAATTTGCTCTATAGTTAAGTTTTTTCTTTCTGTTAATTTATATCCATATATATTACCACCAAAAAAATATAAAAAAATAAAAAATAGAAATAAAATAGAAATAAAATATTTATATACTTTTTTAATCAAGTTTTCCTCCAATATATAAATTGATCATCTCAGCAATAACATCTATTGTATTACCAACTTCATCAAAAGTGTTTTCTTCACCACCAACTTCAATTAAAATACATAAATTAGAAAAATCTTGATTGTAAACTCCATTTACTCCTTTGCCCTTTTTTCTATAAATACCTCTACTAAGTCCTTTATAATTAGTATTCAAATAATTTTCAAGTTTTGTCATAACTATTTCATTTTGTCTATAATTTTCATTCTCAAGTCCCAATAAAAACATAGTTTTCGCATATTTTTTTCCATTAATATCAATTGTACTAATATTTTTATTTACTGAATCTCTATGCAAATCTATAAAATACTTCAAAGATGGATTTTCTTCTTTCCTTTTTTCCATAAACATTCTAGAAACTCTATAAGAACTAGCATAATTCCAATTATTAGTATTCAAAACGTCATTAATACTAGATGTTTCAACAATAGATTCTATTCCATATTTTTTCAGTTTACTTTGCAACAAAAAACTAGCATCTAAAACAGAATAATTAATATTTATTTCTTTCGTACCACTATATTTTTCTGTTTGATGAGTATTATAAATATATACAATAGGACTTGAATCAGTTTTCATAGTCTCTACTTCATAATCATTATCTACATTTTCATTATTAACACCTACATTATAATTATTCATTAAAATAGAAACCGGATTTATCAAATCAACAGATTTTACTTTGGATACAAACTCGTTAATAAGTCTATTTTCACTACTAATATTGCCAGAGCTATCTAATAAAACCTCTAATGTTTCCTCATCTAGCACAAGATCATAACTATCAAGCCATTTTACTGTATAAATCAAACTAAAAACCATTATTATTACCAAAGTCAAGAATTTCCAAACATTTCTTTTCATATAATCACCAATGCAATTATATAATTATTAAATGTTTTAAATTGTCATTTTATGAAGACTTCTATTAATTGCTTTAGAAATTAATAAAGAAAGCTTTTCTATTTCATAATCAATTTCTTTTGGTGTTACCATAAAATTATTTCCTTTTTTTAACAAAAGTTCATCAACATTATATCCATCTAAAAAATTTCTAACAATTGTATGAAGATTAACAACTGTAGGAACTCCAATAATAATCACATCTTTATTAAGTTTTTCCTTGGATATTTCTTTCCTAAGATTACCTACTCCACTTCCAGGTTCTATTGCAGAATCAGTAATTTGTATTACTTTATTTATCTTATCTATACTTGTACTAGATAAAGCATCAATAACAATTAAAAAATCAGGATTAATCTTTTTAACTATTCCATCTATAATATCAAAAGTTTCAATACCAGTACTAGAAAACACTCCAGGAGCTATTTTTGAAACACAGGAATAATTTTTATCAGCACATTTAAGCTCATATAAATGTCTAGTTGCAATAATTCCTTTAATAGTTTGTGGCCCTAATGAATCGGGAGTTGAATAATCATTACCTAATCCAACTACCAAACAAGATTTATTAGTTAATCCTTTTTTTCGTAACAGGCACTTTAATTCAATAGTTAATACTTTTAATACATTATCAAAGTTTTGTGAATCTGTTATATCATTGAATAAAATTGAAATATAATCACCACACTTTTTATTTATTTTTTTTGAAGTTTTTATATCAATCTCAATTTTTTCTATTTTAACATTTTTAATTTTTTTAACTTTTGTCTTTAATAATGGAATATCATTAATTAAATCAAGTCTTGATATTTTATCTTCTAAATTTACTATATGCATAATATCACCATTATTTATTTTCCCTACATTTTAAAGTTTTATTTGCATTTTATTTATTTTTTTGCTAATATATATGTAGTCAAAAAAGAGAGGTGATACTATGCCAAATATAAAAAGTGCTAAAAAAAGAGTTTTAACAAGTGCTAAAAAGCAAGAAAGTAACAATGTTATTGAACAAAGAACTAAAACATCTGTTAAAAAATTTATAAAAGAAGTAGAAGCTGGTAATACAGAAAATACTGCTGAAAAATTAAACATTGCAATTAAGAATATCGATAAAGCTGCTGACTCAGGATTAATGCATAAAAATAAAGCAGCAAGACAAAAATCAAGATTAATGAAAATGAAGAATAAAATGGAAGAAACAAAATAGTTTCTTTTTTTTTACAAAAACTCATATATATGTTACAATAATAAAGGTGATTATATGAAAAAAATCTTATACATATTATTCTTAACAGGAAGCTTAGTTATTATATTTTTAAATAGAAACTTTATTATAAAACAAATATTAAGTGCAATTACACAATATCAAGAAGTAAATCTTGAGTTCAAAAATAGTTATTATTTAAAATATAATTTTAAATCAGTTAACTCAGTTGATGAGTTTAGTCTTAAAAATAAAAATGATTTATTAAATTTATATTATACGATTATAAATAACGGAAATGATACGTTTGAATTTTATTGTCCAGAAACATATAAAAATTGTTTAAATGATATAAATGATTTAGCAAACAATCCACAAGAGTTATCAATTATAAATGGTTATGTCCACCCATATAATAGTTTCGATACTATCGAAACATTATATAATTCTCTTGGAAAAGTAAATTTAACAATCAAAAAAACATATAGTCCTTATATTATAGAAAGTATAAATGCGAAAGTTGAAGAAATAGTTAAAAATGAAGTCAAAGAAGAAAAAGATACAAGAAAAATAATTAAAATAATCCATGACTATATAATAAATCATGCAAAATATGATAAAGAAAGAACAGACAAAAATATAATTAACTATAATTCAAATACAGCATATGGAGTTTTATTTGAAGGATATGGAATTTGTAGTGGTTATTCTGATGCAATGGCAATCTTCTTAAATTATTATGGTATACCAAATTTCAAAGTTGCTAGTGAAAATCATGTTTGGAATGCAGTATATCTCGATAATAAATGGTATCACCTAGATTTAACTTGGGATGACCCAATTGTAACATCTGGAGAAGAAATACTAGATGATACATATTTTTTAATTACAAATGAAGAACTTAAAAAATTAAACGATTCGCAACATCATTACAATGAACAAAAATACAAAGAATTATTAAATTAAAAAGAGGCTTACTTAGCCTCTTTAATTTTTTGCTTATTATCATCTTTATCTTTAATATTAGAAACTGTATCATAGATATCTGCTTTAAAGAAATTATAAGTACAATTTAATGCTATATACGCTGGAAGGGAAATAATAATTCCAACTATTCCAAAAAGTGTACCACCAGCAACTACAGCAAATATAGTCCACATAGCATTAATATTATTAGTTTTACCATATACTTTAGGTGAAATAATATAACCATCGATATTTGGGAATATTAAACATATCAAAATTGTTGCTATAAATAATGGAGTTGAAACAACGCTTGCTAATATAACAGCAACGATATTAGTAATTAATCCTCCAAAGTATGGAATAACTGTAGTTAATGAAGCTAAAACACCTAATAACAACCAGTTTGGATGTCCAATTATCAAGAATAAAAGTGTATATTCAACAAATTGAATACCAATAAATAATGCTAAACCAGTTAAATATTGTCCTAATTCCCTATCCAAAAGCTTAACAAAATCATAAACTTTTTTTCTTTTAGGACTTCTTCCAAGTAATCTATTAGCTTCAGCCCTTATTTTCTCCATATCTGCTAAGAAATAAATTGAAAGAATTAAAATGATTACAGCGCTTGTAATAAAATCGACTGCTTTTCCTACAAAATTAAATGTACCATCAGATAAATACTTTCCAACAGATTGAATAAGATTATCCATAACAGTATTAATTGTAGTTTGAAAATCTCCTAAATTAATCTCAAACTTAGTTGATAAATCAGACATTACCTCACCTATTGATTGAGAAAGTAATATTAACTGATCATATACTAGAGGAACAGTAATTAATATTAAAAGTAATATTACAAAAATTACAGAACCAGCAACTATTGTAACTGCAAGAGAATTACTCAGTCCTTTCTTTTTTAATTTTCTTACAATTGGATAAAATGCATATGCAATTGAAAATGCAATTAAAAATGGAATAATAATTGCTATAACTTTTGATATTATTGAACCCCAAACATTAAATGTTAATATTAATAAATAAACAATTACACTAAATATTAAAACATTCAATAATTTATAATTCAGCTTGTCTTTAAACATATTATATCTCCTCCTATTTTTCTAATATTATAGTAACAGGACCATCATTTAATAAAGAAACTTCCATTTCTGCACCAAAAATTCCTGTTTCTACCTTAATATGATTACGTAACTTTTCATTAAAAAGATCGTAAAGTTTTATTGCTTCTTTTCCATTTAAAGCTTTTACATAACTTGGACGATTTCCTTTAGTAGCATCTCCATATAATGTAAATTGTGAAATAGAAAGTATACTTCCATTTGTATCTATCACACTCTTATTCATTATACCATTTTCATCATCAAATATCCTAAGAGATAAAACTTTTTTTACCATATAGTCTATATTTTCCTCAGTATCAGTTTGAGTAAAAGACACTAAAAGCATTAAACCATTATCAATACTTCCAACAATTTTCTTATTTACTTCAACTTTTGCATATTTAACTCTTTGTGCTACAATTTTCATCTCATTGTCCTCTCAATATTTTCAACATATTTTAATTGATTTAAATCTCTAATAAAATTATTAAGTCTTTCTAAATTATTTACTCTAATATCAACTTCATATATAACATTATCTGTTCTACTCAATGTTTTAATATTATAAATTGAAATAGTACTAGCATTAGCTTTTTGCATTATTTCAAGAAGTGCCCTATCATCTTTCTTAGTAGTTATTAATAAAGAAGTTATATATTTAGATTTAGGATTCTCACTCCAACTTACAGGAATCATTCTATCTTCTAACCTATCAACATTAGGACAATTAATTCTATGAACTGTAATGCCATTGTTTTTACTTATATATCCAATTATTTCATCACCAGGAACTGGACTGCAACAATTAGATATATTAACCTTTATTTTATCTATTCCATTAACAATTATATCAGCTTCATTATCTTTAATTTTAACAGGATTTATAGGAATTAATTCTTGCTCTTGTGGCTGCTTATTAATCAAATTAACAACATAAGAAGCACTAAATTTATTATTTCCTATCGAAAGATAAAACTCATCTAAATCAGCACATTTAGTAGAATTTAATAAACTCTCAATATTTTCGTCAGATAAAAACTCTTGATAAGGAATTTTCTTTTTCCTTAATTCTTTTTCTAAAGAATCTTTTCCTCTTTCAATATATATTTCTTTTTCAGATTTAGTAAAGAAATTCTTAATTTTATTTTTTGCTTGTGTAGTTTTAACAATTGTTAACCATTCTTTAGATGGAGAAGAATTTCTATTAGTAATTATTTTTACAATATCATTATTTTTTAACTTATAATCAAGTGGAACAATCATATTATTAACAATTGCTCCAACCATAGTATCACCAACAGCAGTATGTATTTTATAAGCAAAATCAATTGGAGTAGATCCATTAGGAAGCTCAAAGATATCTCCTTTAGGAGTAAATACATAAATATTATCATTTAATATTTCATCTTTAACACTATTAACAAATTCTTCACTACTCATTTTTTCTACATCAAGTTCCATTATTGATTTAAAAAATTGCAATTTAGCTTCAGTAGAGTTCTTACTAGTTTCAGCTAAATTTCTTTTTTCTTTATATGCCCAATGAGCTGCTACACCATTTTCCGCAATTTCATCCATTGATTTAGTTCTTATTTGAACTTCAAATATTTGACCATCAACGCCAAAAATAGTAGTATGCAAAGATTGATATCCATTTACTTTAGGCATCGCAATATAATCTTTAAATCTCTTTGGCATTGGCTTGAATTTAGAATGAATTATTCCAAGAGTAGTATAACATTCCTGTTCAGTATCTACAAGAATTCTAAGCGCTAATAAATCATATAATTCACTAAACTTTTTTCCACGTTCCATTTTCTTATAAATACTATATATACTCTTACTACGCCCTTTTATATCAAACTTTATATTATGTTCTTTAAGCATATTACTAACTTCATTAATCATTTCATTAACAGAGTTATCTCTTTCAAGTTTAGTAGTATTAAGCTTTTCAGCAATATCATAAAACACATCTGGTTTTAAATATCTTAATGATAAATCTTCAAGTTCACTTTTAATTTTATGTATTCCCAAATGATGAGCAATTGGTGCTAAAATCTCAAGAACTTCTTTTGCTTTAATTTTCTGCTTTTCTTTAGGTAGTGCCCATAAAGTTCTCATATTATGAAGCCTATCAGCTAATTTAATAATTATAACTCTAACATCTTCACTCATTCCTACTATTATTTTTTTATAATATTCAACTAAAGCTTCGTTTTCAGTAGAAAAACGCATTTTACTAATTTTAGAAACTCCATCAACAAGTCTTGCTATATCAGGATTAAATTCTTCTTCTAATTCTTGTTTTGTAACATCACAATCTTCAATAACATCATGCAATAGCCCTGCACAAATCGTATCAGTATCAGCATATACTGTAGTTAAAATTAAAGATGTACATAAAGGGTGAAAAATATAAGCTTCCCCACTTTTTCTATATTGTCCTTGATGCTTTAAAGCAGCATAATCATATGCCCTCCTAATTAAATTCAAGTTATCTTCATCTTGAATATAAACTTTTGCTTTTTCAATTAAATCATCAATGGTATATTTAGTATAATCTTTTGTCACGATACCACCCCCTTACAGCAATTCTATTTCATCTCCAACTGCTTCTTTAATGTTGTCTTTTTTATTACTAGAATACATATATTCTTTAAAATCATTATTATCTAGGTTTAATATATCATCAACCATTTCAGAAAGACTAAGTCCAGTAACATTCCCCCACTTACTTTTCAATAAATAATTCCATATATCTTCATTTCTAACATTTTTATAGAAAAGTTTTTCCAATTCACGTGTTTTGCATCTTAAAGCAGGAAGAAGTCTCTTATATAAATCAACTTTATTATTTATTCCTAAATCTATCTCCATAGTCTCACCTACTTTTAAATATAATAATATTATATCATTAATTAGTTAAAATGATTATTAATTTTATTAATATAATTTTCTTTTAAATGAGAAATTGATGCACAACTCATCAAGCAGATAACAGCATCACTATAATCAGGTAAAGAGCCTAAATCATTATCGCTTATCATTTCCCCATTATTTAATAAATCAAAAATCACTTTTGAACTAACTCCACCATAATCTTCACTTTTTTCTCTGTTACATTCAATTTCAGTTAAATAAACTTTATCTGCAATATTTAATACATCTGCAAAATCTTTATAAAACTTTTGTGTTCTTGAATATGTATTAGGTTTAAAAACTGCAATTAACTTTTTATTAGGATACTTTTGCCTTGCAGCTTCAAGTGTAACTTTAAGTTCTGTTGGATGATGAGCATAATCATCTATAATTACGTTACTTCCAACTTTTTCTATAGCAAATCTTCTTTTAGCATTATGGAAATTTTTTAATAACTCTGCAATCTTTTCATATGAAACCCCTTCTAAATGGCAAATAACAATTGCAGCCATTGCATTTAAAACCATATGCTTACCATATAAAGGTAAAACAAAATGTCCAACTGATTCATTATTTACTATTAAATCAAATTCTGAACCTTTATCATTTAATACTATATTCTTGGCATACACATCATTATTCTCATTAAATCCATAATAAATAGTTTTAGGATTTAGATTAAGCATTCTAACGTTTTCATTATCACCACAGGCAACAATTACATTTTTTGTCTTATTAGCAAATTCTGTAAATGTATTTCTAATATCCTCTATATCCTTATATATTTCAGTATGTTCTAATTCAATGTTAGTAATAACAGTATAAGCTGGATGATATGCTAAAAAATGTCTATTAAATTCATCACTTTCTATAACAAATATCTTATTATCTTTACTAGCATATCCAGTTCCATCACCAATAAAATAATTAACTTTATAAACACTATCTAATATTTGACTAATCATTGTAGAAGTAGTAGTTTTTCCGTGAGTACCAGAAACACAAATTGATTCAAACATATTAGTGATGTCTCCTAATATCTCATTATATTTCTTTATCTTTAATCCATTATCTCTAGCTCTAACTAATTCCGGATGATCATTTTTTAATGCCACTGAATGAGTTACAACCATATCTTTATCTAATTCATGAATATTATCATAATATATTTTAATGCCACGCTTATCAAGTCCTTCTTGAGTAAACTTATAATCAACCGCATCATCATATCCAGAAACTTCATTTCCTAAATCATAAAGAATATTTGCTAAAGTTGCCATTCCAGCACCTTTAATACCTAAACAATAATATTTCATAAGTAAAACACCTCTATCTCATTATACATTATTTTTCTATGAAAAATACATTATTATGAAATAAGTTGACACAAATTTAAACTACTATTAAAATAAAAATGTACATTACGGAGGTTATATGAAACAAGAAGATAATTACAAATCTATAATAAATTTAGCAATCGTACTATTACTTTTTTACTGTTCAAGTCTTTTTATTTTAATACCTGTACTTATCTTTAATATAGATTTAAATAATTGTAGTAACTTAACAACTAATCTACTAAGATTATTTCCAAATTTTATGACATTCATAATTTTATTTATAATATATAGAAAAGAAATTAAAAATGATTTTTTAAAATTAAAGAAAAATTTTGGATCAATTACTGATATAGCACTTAAATATTGGATAATTGGATTTATATTAATGATAGTAAGTAATACAATAATTGGAGCTTTTTCTCCAATAAAGGTCCCATCTAATGAATCAAGTGTAAGAGATTTAATAATAAGTACACCATTAATTTCATTTATTTTTATTAGTATCTTTGCTCCATTTAATGAGGAATTAATTTTCAGAAAATCTTTTAAAGATGTTTTTAAAAATAAATGGATATTTGCATTAATATCTGGACTTACTTTTGGATTACTACATGTAATTAATAGTATCTCTTCACTTTATGAACTATTATATTTCATACCATATACATCTTTAGGAATAGTATTTTCCTTAGCATATTATAAAACTGATAATATATTTACAAGTATAATTATGCATTTTATACATAATACTTTGATATTTATTATATATATCTATACACTTTAGATTTGGAGTGATTTAATATATGGAAACAAGAGAAGAAAAAAATGCTGAAATAGCTGAAGAAATTGAAGAAGAGAAAAATAAAATTAGAAATAAAAAAGTATTTAAAATATTATTGTGGATTTTTATACCGCTATTTGTAACCTTTACTATACTTTATACATCATTAAGATTTATAGGAAACTATGGAATTGTTGTAAGAGAATATGCTAATTATAATTCATTTTTACCAGATAATTTAAGTGGATTAAAAATTGTCCAATTTAGTGATATTCATTATAACAACTATACATCTGCTGATAAAATAAAAAAAATGGTAAATCTAATTAATAAAGCAAATCCGGAAATTGTTGTTTTTACTGGTGACTTAATAAGTGAAGATTACAATATAAGTGATAAAGATAAAGAAGAATTAATAAAAGAATTAAATAACATTAAAGGGAAAATAGGAAAATATGCAATTAAAGGTGACGAGGATAAAGAAGTATTTAAAGAAATATTTGATAATACAGACTTTAAAATACTAGATAATACTATTGAAAAAATATATATTGATAATTCAATTATTGACATAATCGCATTAAATGAAAATTATTCAAAAGAACAAATAATTAAAGATGATAATAATTTCTCTATAGCAATAATACATAAACCAGATTTAACTGACCAAATTATTAAAGATTATAATGTTCAAATAATAATGGCAGGACATTCCCTAAATGGTCAAATTGTTGTTCCTTTTATTGGGCCATTAATAAAAAAAGAAGGAGCTAAAAAATATCAATCATCATATTATAAAGTCAATAATACAGACTTATATATATCCGGTGGAATTGGAAATTGTAATTATGAATTTAGACTA
Source organism: uncultured Clostridium sp. (assembly GCA_946541575.1). Taxonomy (GTDB): domain Bacteria; phylum Bacillota_I; class Bacilli_A; order RF39; family UBA660; genus RUG13868. The sequence goes on from CAMNJQ010000059.1 coordinate 84,002, forward strand.
TTTAATCATCCTAGCATTAATTTTTATAGACTAAGAACAAACAAATAACTAAAAAAAGCATAAAATATTTCGAGGAGGTATTTTATGAATCAAAGAGGATTTGGTAGACCACCACATAATAATGGATTTGGTGGAAATCTTTTTCCTTTTGTTTTAGGAGGAGTTGTTGGAAGCTTATTAACAAATAATAGAAGACCTAATTATTACTGTCCATATCCAATGTACTATTATTATCCATACCCTTATCCATACAATAATTACTACAGATAAAAAAATACAACCTTTTGGTTGTATTTTTATGTTAATTCAATAAAATGATTTCCAGAATCCAAATAAAGAATACCTTTCTTACCTTCTAATGTTGGATATATTTCATTATAATAATTTAAAAAATCAAATTTAGTAAGAGTTGCATATATATAATTGCCATCTACCATATATATCATAAACCTAGAGCTATCATACTCACTTGGATCATACTTTATTTCAGAAATTTTACTTTTAACATCAGCATTTACTTTTAACATTTTTTTAATAAAATTATCATATACAGTATCAGGTATATAATTAACTACCCTAATTGGTGAAATAGAATAAGGAACAGAAGTAACTTCTTCACCACTTTCTAAAACATATTTTCCATCACTTTCTTTATAAAATAAAACTAGATTTTCTTCAACATCAATATTTATAACGCCAAAAAAGCTTTTAGTTACCTTTACATCTTTGATAAAAGAATCCTCCTTTAGATTCTTTTCAATCATAAAAGAAACATTTTTAAAATAGCTAGGATAATCCATTAAATTAGCTTTTTCCAATATATAATCATCAGATAAATTAACAGCATTACTCACAAAAATATTCTTTATTCTAACACCTAAAAAAGCTTTAATAAGAAAATACAACAAAAAAACTACTAGTAAAAATAGTATTAAAGATATTATTTTTATTTTTCGTTTTATTATTACTTTCTTTTCCATATTACTCCCAATTTACAAATTCTTGTTCAACTTTTAAGTCTACATTGTATTTTTCTTTTACAGAACTTTTAACAAGTTCTATTAAATCTTTTATATCTTTACCAGTAGCATGATTATAATTAATTATAAAGTTTGCATGCTTTTCACTAACTTTTGCTCCACCAATTGAATGCCCTTTAAGTCCTAAATCCTCAATAAGTTTACCCGCAAACATATTGTCTGGATTTCTAAAAACAGATCCAGCAGAAGGATATTCAAGTGGCTGACTTTCAAGTCTTCTTTTTTTTCTATCTTCAACAATTTCTAATAATACATTCTTATCATTTTTTCTTAAAGAAAAAGTTGCTTCTAAACAAATATAATCCTTATTTGATTGTAAAAATGATGAACGATAATGAAAGTTTAATTCTTTATTAGTCATTGTAATAACTTCTAAGTTAGGAGTTAATACTTTAACACGCTTAGTAATATAACCCATATCACTTTTATAAGCTCCAGCATTCATATATATTGCACCACCAACTGTTCCTGGAATACCAGTTGCAAATTCAAGTCCTGCAAGGCCTTTTTTTACAGTTTGATTACTTAATTTAATTAAATTAACTCCTGCTCCTGCTGTAACTGTATTTCTAAAATATTCAATGTTATCAAAACAGTCAAGTTTAATAATAACACCATCAAATTCATTATCACTAAATAATGTATTTGAACCATTACCTAATATTTTATATTTTATCTTTTTCATTTTTAAAAATTTTAAAAGAATTATTAATTTATCTTGATTTTTTGGATAGACAAATAATTTTGCTACACCACCTACCCTATATGTTGTGTGTTTAGCAATACTTTCATTTTCAACATATTTACCAATATTATTTTGTTCAATAATTTTTATTATCTCCTGCATATTAATCACCATTTACTAATTTTTCTATAATCATAGCTATTTTTGTTGCACTATCAATTACACCCATTTTTTTGCTATTTTCTCTCATCTGATTTAATTTTTCATCATTGTTTATTAACCCATCAATTTCTTTAAATAATCTATCCTTATTTAAGTCTTTTTCATGTATCACAATAGCACTACCATTTTTTTCAAGTACTGCTGCATTTTTTTCTTGATGATTATGAGTAACATGTGGAGATGGTATCATAATGGCAGGAACTCCAATTGCAGTTATCTCTGCAATAGTTGATGCTCCAGCTCTTGTAATTATAATATCAGTTTTCTTCAAAACATTTAACATATCATCAAGTATCGGAACCATTTTAACATTATTTGGAACATCAACACCTTCATAATTTTCCATAAATCTTTTACCTGTTACAAATAATACTTCATACTTTTGTCCTTTAAACTTAGGAATTATATCTTTCATTATTTCAGTTACTGTATATGAACCCAAACTTCCCATAACAAATAAAATTAACTTTTTGTCTTCACTAAGGCCATATTTTTCTTTATTTACTGGTTTAGCCAAATATGCTTCTTCGCTTCTTGGATTACCAGTAAAAACAACATTACACCTTTTAAAATACTTTAAACTATCTTCTAAAGAAACACCAATAACATTTGCTTTCTTCTTAAGAATTTTATTAGATAATCCAGGAATTGAATTTTGTTCATGAATAAAAGTTTTTATTCCAAGACTATGAGCAGCTAAAATAACAGGTGTTGTTATATAACCACCTATACCTAAAACTACATCAGGCTTAAATTCTTTCATAATAATTTTAATTTCTTTAATCGCATTTTTAAATGATTTAATAACTTCTACATTTTTAAATATTTTTTTCCTATTTAATCCTTTCATTGGAATTCCTTTATAGCATATACCAAGACTTGGAATTAAATCTTTTTCCATTCTATCTGTAGTTCCAATATAAAGAATCTCTAGATCTTTATTTCTTTCTTTTAATTTATTAATAATAGCCAATGCAGGATAAATATGTCCACCTGTACCACCAGCGCTAACAATAACTCTCACAGTATCACCTAATAAATATTATACCATATTATGTATTTTATTAATTTATTTTTATTATTCTTTTACTTTTTTTTGTAAATAAAAACTATGCATTGCATAGTTATACCTTTATAACATTTCTTATTCTTTTTATTACTTTTTTCTCAATTCTAGAAATATATGACTGACTAATTCCTAATATATCTGCTACTTCCTTTTGAGTTTTCTCTTCATTTCCAAGCAAGCCATATCTTAAAGTCATTATTTCTTTATCTCTCTTATTTAACTTTTCTATCTCACTAAGCATAACTTTCTTATCATTTTTTTCTTCTATTCCCTTTGTAACTATATCGGAATCTGTCCCAATAATATCTTCCAAATGAAGTTCATTTCCATCAGCATCATAACTTAAAGGCTCATCAAGACTAACTTCACAATTAACTTTTTTATTTTTTCGCAAAAACATTAATATTTCATTATCAATGCATCTAGAAACATATGTAGCAAGTTTTATATTCTTATCTATACTATAAGTATTAATTCCTTTAATCAAGCCAATTGTACCAATACTAACTAAATCTTCTAATTCTACTTTAGTTCCTTCATACTTTTTAGCTAAAAATACTACCAATCTTAAATTATGTTCAATAAGTTTATCCTTTGCCATCTGATCACCATCTTGTGCCATAACTAAATAAAATTCTTCTGCTTCTTTAGAAAGTGGCTCTGGAAGTTTATCAGATGAACCAACATAAAATAAAACATTTTTTATATTTAGTAAACAAATAACAACAAGCAATATACAAATCATATCTCCTCCTATAAAATATCTTTGTGTAATATCATATCTATATCTTGAATATTAATCTTTTTAGGAGACAATCCAATAATTACATTTTTAATTTCTTTCTCATTTATTATCATTTTTTCAGCTTTTATACATTTTAACATAGATACTCCAGAAGCAGTTTCAATTGGAACTAAAATACCATTCTCATAATCATATTTAATTTTTTTGTTAAACACAATACAAATTGGTCTCTTTTTATAAGGATCATACAATTTATTTCCAGTATCTAAATATGCATTAAATTTATATTTTTTATTATTATAAACAACAATAACACTATAAACTTCTTTATAATATAAATTTAATTTTTTAATTTTTTTGTTATAAATATAAAGAATTATTGG
>CAMNJQ010000060.1 GCA_946541575.1 uncultured Clostridium sp.
ACGAAGAAATTCTATAACCCCATTCTCATTATTTGAAAACTCAGTTATAAAATCAGCATTATCTTTTATTTCTTCTGTTCCATTTATCATTGCAACTTTTACTCCACTACTTTCAAACATTGATAAATCATTTTTAGAGTCGCCAAAACAAATAGATTCACTTTTCTTTATATTGAACAGTTTATATAATTCATCTATAGCTCTTCCCTTAGACGTCCCCTTTATATTTAGATCTGCAAAGCATTTTCCGTCTGATTCTCTTCCATAATTACCAATTTCAATTTCATTTATTATTTTAATCTCGTCTAGGCACTTTAAAAACTCACTTTCATTGTTTCCATGGATAACTACTTGTGTAACTGTATCGATAATTTCACTAGTATCATTTATTCCTACATCATTATCTGTCTTATGTCTTTTCTTTAACGATACACTATCCCAGTACCTTTTATTCAATGTATTAAATGCTACACCAATATTATATTTTAAAGAAATATGCCATATTATATCTAGTAATTCTTTATTAAAAGCTATTTCAAATAGTACTTCATTTGCCTCATAGTTTAAAATTACAGCACCATTATCAGAAATTATTATTGGTGAAGCGCAACACTTCTTACTTTTTTCAATTGTATATTTAGCATTTCTTCCTGATACTAAAACAATTAAAAAGTCTTTATTAATCTTTGAAAAAAACTGAGATGTTTCTTCAGTTATTTCTTTATTATCATTAGTAAGCGTTTTATCAATATCAAGTAATATACATTTTATGTTTTTCATTTTATACACCTTTCAAAAATGCTATTCTTCTTCATCAAACTCTTCTTGTTGTTTTGAAAACTCATCTTCAAAATATTTATTTAATTCGTTTCTTCTAAATTCATGAATAGCATCACTATCTATTACTTCATATATTTTATCCCTTATCTCCAAAAAGTTCTTATCATCAGGCATATATCCTCCAACAGTATATTCTTTTTTAGTTTTTAAATTTTTAACAGTGATAAAAGAGTCACTACCATCCATTACGTCCATTCTTGTACCAGCATCTTCTTTTATTTTTGAAAAGTTTTTATTAATTAATTCTACTAATTCAGAAAATTTTGCTTTATCAAATGATATCTCTTTTTTTATCTCATCATCATAACTAACAACCGCTTTTTTTGCTTTAAGTGTAACCGTAACTGGAGCAGTATCAGCCATAGTTCCAAATCCGCCACTCGATTCATACGATATTTCTATATTGTCTTCGTTAAAATCTGTATCAACTTTATTTCCTTTATTTTTTATCATTATACATACTCCTAATACTATTATAATTATTGATATAATAAATAAACCTTTTTTCATAATTTAAAACTCCTTATCCATAATTTCATAAAATTTTAATACTTTTTTAATAACTCTAAGTGCTTCTTTTTCACCTATTTCCATTTCTTCATTATCACTACAATTAATGCCACAAGATCTTTTTAAATTATATTCAAGCCAATCAGAATTATTCTTAAAGCAAGAATATATTGCTTTATTTATATCTTTTAAATTTCCACCACATGATTTATACGTATCTAAGAAACAATTAAATTTGTTAATGTCAAAACATTCATGCCCTCCGCTCCAATTCCATGCTGTTTCGATTGCTTCTTCACACGGATTAACTAGACCAGCTAATTCCCAATCTATAGCAAAAGGTTCTTCATTTTTATTCCATAGAATATTTAATATATCTAAATCTCTATGACTAACTACAATTTCATTATTAATATCTTTTGAAGCTTGTGTAGATTTTCTATCTATTTCATATAGTTTATCTTTATTATGGACTAACAATTCTTTTAATTGAGTATTCTCAATTCTGCTTGCATAATAATTCCAGTTCACTTCAAAAAGTTTGTTTGGTTTATTGCACATATTTTTCAATTCTTCAAAATTAATATTATGTATTTGTGCAAGCATAGATGCCACTTTTTTTATGTGTTCTATAGTTATCATCGTATTTGAAATTGTTATTCCATTAAACCATTCAAAAATTAAAAAGTAATTATTATTAATTTCCTGTAGTGATTCATTATTAAAAGCTATAGCTGGAATACAATTTACCCCTTTTTCTTTTGCTGTATTGGCAATTTTTTCAGTCAAAATAATATTATCTTTTGCATTGTCTTTAACTATTAAATTAGGGTTTAAATGCTTTATGGCATATACACCTGAAGTGGTTTTAACTTTATAAAGCCTATTTAATAATCCTCCATAAACTCGAAGAGGATTTTCAACTATGACTCCTAAATTTAACCTAGTTATTAAATCTTTTATAATATCATCTATACTCAAACATTATCTCCCAAGAATTCGATTTAATTCATTTTCAGCTTTTTTAATAAAAAAATCATCATTTGAAACTGGTAAATTAAGTTCAAAAATTTTATCTTTAATTTTATCGATTGTATTCCACTTAGTATCTTCATCAGTTTCTATTTCTATAAGAATATCACTATTTTCTATAAATTTAATTGCAAGTTTAAAGTCATCTTTACAATAAACAATATCGTCTTCTTTAATATTCATAATCTCTTGATAACCTATTGCATTAAATATATTTTTGGCCTCATCTATATTATAGATGTCGCAATTAATTGCGGTTTGATCAATAATCTCACCATTATTAGCAATATTCTTTTTCTTATATGTAATTCGTTGTAGTATTTTATCACCTTCAGAATTATATCTTATAATTATAGCTTTAGATAAAATATCACGTGTACTAGTATTTGCGATATCTATGTTTGATGGAATAAAGTAATAGTCATCTAAAGAAAATCTTACGTCTTCTTTAAAACCATTATTTTGTAAAAAATCAATTAATTCATTTTTTGAGCATATTACTTTAACTGTAATTTCATTTTCAAGTTTTACGGACATCTTTTAACCTCCATTTAAGCTAATTTTTTTCTCTAATGCTTGAATTGATTCTAGCATTGCAGCTCGAAATATAAAATCCTTTCATATAAAATTTCCTCTTAAATTTTCTTCATTATATTATAAAAAAAACTTAGTTTCAATAAAACTAATGCAGATAACTATTGTTTTTTTGACAACACTCAATTCTTGTTATATAATACGAGCATCTAGGGATAGAATTTTTAGGTTACTAGAAAGGATTTTAAGATGAAACTTTATGTGATTTTTGAAACTGAGCAACTCGAAGAATGGTGTGAAAAACCTTGGGATTGCAAAATTGAGACACTAGGGCCTGTATATCTTAATGGGAAGGAAAACCTTCAAGCCGATAGTTCCAAAGTATTGAAATGTATTCGAATTGGGACTCGGATTCTGTTAGCTATGATAAAAGCTTCGGAAACCATTGGTACATTTGCTGAGGTCGAGCTTAGCGATGAAGAGTTTAATGACATTTGCAACGTCGACAGATCAAAAGCAAGGCTTGAATATCAAGGTTTAGATACTGAAGGAAGACACTATGCGCTTTTGAAGTATCCTTGCCTAAGAAACTAATAGTATACTGTACTTTAGGTAACCTGAAAGAAAAATAAGAAACTGACCAATTTTAGTTTGCGGTCAGTTTCTTATTTTTCTTTTATTTAGCATATCTAATACTAACTTCACTGAATTAATTTGAAGTGTATCAATACCAAATTCTATATTTCTTCTTTCACAAAACTCTATAAATTCTGTTAATGCCACGTCAATATTCTGCCTATTAATTTTTTCTTTTATTAATCTAGTTGCCGTTTTAATATAACCTTTAATACTGCATGCAGCCAAAGCTCTAAAATACTCATTTTCTGGCAGATTTGAGTTATTATATAGAACAGTTACGTTATCATCGTTAAGTTTTAAGGGATTGACTAGAATTATTTTATTAGAAACAAAAGCTTTAACATTACCCTCTACTCTATATATACATGTATCACTTGGAATTATGACTTCACACAACGTATCTCCTCTAACTATCCACCTAAAAATATTCTTGTAATCCGAAATAAAAAATCCGCCTATTTTCTTGTAGTCTTTTGCTTTTAAATCAATTTTTATATCACTTTCAACAATTTCATTTATTGGAAAATGACGACCATCTTTATATTCTTTTTCCATTTGTATAATCTTATAATACTTGTCGTTATTATCAGCTATATATAAGTTCATAATTACCCCTATTCTATAAATAAACCTCTATAATCTTTTGTAGGAAATTCCATGCATCTATTTTAAAAGTCAAACCTTCATAATTATTAGATATTCTTTTAAGTATTTCCTCCTTTGTAAAATATTTTACTTCTGAAACTTCATCTTCTTGAAGCTTAACTTTAGAAATATCTATATTTTTAGTTATGAGATAACATTCATTATAATGCTTATTGATAATATCTCCTTTCACATTAATTGAAGTTGAGCCTATTAAATACTTTATATCATTGTCAGATATATCTATTCCCAATTCTTCTATCGCTTCTCTTATTAAGGCTTGTCTTCCAAACTCACCACTATCAACATGTCCACCAATAGGTGCATCCCATAAATTTGGCCATAGTTTCTTTTTAGGGCTCCTTTTTTGTAATAATATATTTTGGTTTTGATCTATTATAAAAGCATATACAGCTCTATGCCATAGTCCTTTTTTATGACATTCATCTCTAGTAGCAATTTTTCCCGTAAAAGTACCATTTTCATTTAAAACATCAAATAATTCTTCTTTAATTTGCATATTATTTTCCAAATCTATCATTTTCCTCCAATCGTAAATTTTTAATAAGGGTATTATTAATTCTAGAACAAAAGGGGACATTACGCAATACTGAATAATAATATTTTTCGTCAAATGTCCCCGTCTTTGTTCGCAGTGCGCCAAATTTGC
>CAMNJQ010000061.1 GCA_946541575.1 uncultured Clostridium sp.
AGCAGTAGTAGTATATATAGCATTTATATACAAAATTAAATCGTTAAATTATTATTAATCGTTAAACTACTATTTACTATATATAAGAGAAGAAATATAAATTTTTATAAATACCCCCACGTGACACGTGACAATCGTGACAGTTTTTACAAATTAAAAACTCTAGCCTTATAGACTAGAGTGTAATTTTATTTTTTGCAATGATAACATATAAACTTAGAGTTTATAAATATAATTATAAAAAAGGGTTTACGCACCAAAAATAATGTTATTGACGAGAAATTCACTGATATGAGGAGAAAAAATTTTATTTATTCTCTCATTTGGTATTCAGTTTTACGAGAAAGATTGTAAAAATGCGAGCATCTATATAATAAACTATTATCAAAAAAGCACGAATAATTGATTTTTCCCACCAAAAGTGAAATAATTGGTGCGTAAATAATAAGGATGGTGAGAAAAATGAAGAAATTTAACTACTCAAACTTAAAAAATAAAACTTGGGATATCAAGATAATTAATTATTTGACTCAAATCCATGAAGAAAAAGGTAAACAACAATTGTTCTTAAAGCAAAAGCCTGAAGAATTAGAAAAATTAGTTATTATTGCAAAAATACAAAGTACTGAATCATCTAATGAAATTGAGGGTATTAGGACAACTAATACTAGACTAAAACAATTAGTGAATGAAAAAACGGCTCCTAAAAATAGAGCTGAAGAAGAAATTGCAGGATATAGAGATGCACTAAACATTGTACATGAAAATTTTGATTCAATTCCTATAACCCCTAATTTTATTCTTCAATTACATAAAGTATTGTTGTCTCATACATCAACTTCGTATGGTGGAAAATATAAGAATGTCCAAAATTATATTAGTGCAACTAATGAAAATGGTAAGTCATATACTTTATTCACTCCATTATCACCATTTGAGACACCAATCGCAATGCAAGAATTATGCGATGAATACAATAGAGCTCTTGGTGAAGGAGTAGTAGATCCACTTATTTTAATTCCGCTGTTCATTCATGACTTTTTATGTATCCACCCTTTTATTGATGGGAACGGAAGAATGTCAAGATTATTAACGACACTGCTTCTATATCGTTCTGGTTATTATGTAGGAAAGTATATATCACTTGAAGCTAAGATAGCTAAGAATAAAGATTTATATTATGATGCATTATATGATTCTCAAATTGGATGGCACGAAAATGAAGATGACGCTACTCCATTTATTAAATATTTGTTAAGTACAATTGTTAGTGCATATAATGATTTTGAAGAAAGAGTAGAATTAGTGTCAGACAAGAAGCCTAGTATTGAAGTGGTAAGAATGGCAGTTAATTCAAAACTGGGAAAATTTACAAAGAGAGATATACTAGAACTCGTGCCTTCATTATCATCAACTAGTATCGAAAGAAGTTTAAAAGAATTATGTGATTCAGGCGTTATAAGAAAAGAAGGCGTTGGTAAGTCAACATATTATATTAGATTAAAATAACATTCTTAATTTGGCTTTGCATCAAAACTGTTTTTAAAAATTTTTGTTGTATTTATGGCAGTGTGACACACACGTAATAAGAAAGGAGTAATACAATGGAAAAAGAAAAAATAAGATTCCCATTTAAATGCCCAGTGTGTGACAAAGAAGAATTTGATGATTTAGATTGGTTTATTAACGAATCTAAAGATGATGAGGTCGAGACTTATAGAATAGATCCAACTAATGGAGAAAAAGTTAGAATAACTGATCCGATTGAAATATATAATATTCATTGTAGCCATTGTGGATGGGTATATGATTTGAAACAAGTTTTGGATTATGACGCTATTGGTGATAGAAATGAAAAAACTGTTAATATTTTAAAACAAGAATACCAAAACAAATTAAAAGAAAATCCTAAATATAGATGGAGAGATACTTTTAAATAACTTCAAAATGTAGCGTTACTAAATATGTTATTTCATTGTTATAGAGATGTTTATTCATTCACTTGACAGTTAGAGTGTTTGGATTCATCTCTTTTAATTATTTAAAATATGTATTAATAACAAAAAAATTAAATTATGAATAGATGCTTAAAATTGTTTTTAAACTCCATTATGCAAAAACAACAATGATTCTAGCATATTGCCTTTTTTTGAAATTCTTTTTATTATAAAAGTAACAGGTAATAGGAGATATAATATATGGATATAGCAATCAGAAATAAATGGGTCTCTTTAAGAGGTTCAACTGTTGTTAAAGATTTAAACGAAAATGATATTGCTTTCGTTAAAGGTAAATTTTGGACAGTAACTAGTAAAAAATATGTTCAAGACTTAAATGGTAACACTAAATATGTTGTTAGAAATAAGTTCTGGAGATTATTTAGATACAGCGCATTTGTCTATGACTCAAGTGAACATGAAAAAGTTGCGGTTGTTAAGAGAAGAATTTTTAACTTCTTACATAGTAAATATTATGTAAAATGTGAATTCGGTGATATGGAAATTACTGGTAATATTCTTGGTTTTGATTATCATATTGTTCTTAATGGTAAAGAAGTAGGCCATGTATCTAGAATGATTTCATTAAGAGACTCATTTGTCCTTCATATTGATGATGAAGAACATTATATGTTCTATTTATCATTAGTAATTGCAATTGATAATATTACAGATAGAATTCGTAGCAATAATCAAAGAAATAGTTTATTAGACGTTGGGGTTTAGTTCCAATGCTTTTTGGTATAACATATTTATTTATAATGCTAATAATATAATTATGACAATAATTAGCAAAAACTAACTTTTTAGATAATCTTTTGCCCATATTGACAAGTTAGAAAATTCACAATATGATAATGGCATCTCTTTGCAATGCTATATGCTACATTACAATCTGATCAGACGATGATTATTCATGCAGTCGGGCCTAGCGGCAACAGGAAATAATAACACCTGTGGGACGGATATATCTCATAGGTGTTTTATATATCAATATAATATATAGAACTCCTTATTCTAGCGAAGGGAAAGGAGTTTTTTATTTATGAAAAAAGTATTATCGTATGAACAAACTATTCATAAAGTAGGGATAGTAACTATCGTTTGGAATGTTGTTTTATCGGCACTTAAATTTGTGGCAGGTTTACTTGCTTCATCTTCTTCTATGATTTCTGATGCTGTTCATTCTTTATCTGATGTATTTACTACTTTCATTGTGATGATTGGTGCACGTATTGCTTCAAAAGAAAGTGATGTTGACCACCCTTATGGTCATGAAAGATTTGAATCTATTGCTTCTATATTTTTAGGCATATTACTTGCTATAACTGCTTTAGGTATTGGGTATTCTGGAGTAAAAACAATTATTGCTTTTGTTCAAGGAGAAAAGATTGAGCCTAGTAATTTAGCGTATCTTGCTTTAATTAGCGCAATTCTTTCTATTCTTATTAAAGGCTTTATGTTCATTTATACATATAGAATTGCAAAAAAACTTAATTCTTGCTCATTAAAGGCAGATGCCTTCCATCATTTATCTGATTCATTATCTTCAATTGGTTCTACTTTTGGTGTAATTGGTTTAATGATTGGTGGAAACTTTGCTTTACTTGACCCTATTGCTTCTTTAATTATTTGCTTATTTATTTTAAAAGTTGCATTTGATATTGAAAAAGAAGCAGTTAATCAATTAGTAGATAAAGCTGCTCCAGATGAGATTGTTAGTAAAATTAAAAAATCTATTGAAGAGTTTAAAGATGTTAAAGAAATTCAAACTTTAAAAACTAGACAATTCGCGAATAAGATTTATGTTGATGTAGATATTTGTTTAGATAAGAATCTTACTTTAATTGAATCTGATTTAATCGCGGATTCTATTCATGATTATTTAGAAGCTACTTATCC
>CAMNJQ010000062.1 GCA_946541575.1 uncultured Clostridium sp.
AAAGATATTGAAAATACAATTAAATATGGAATTAGAGAATGGGGAGTTCGTTATATATTTTTTGATTATCTCCATACAAGTATGAAAATATTAAGTGAAGTAACATCAAGAACCGGAATTAAAGGCTTAAGAGAAGATAATGTATTGTTTATGATTTCAATAAGATTAAAAGATTTATGTAATGAATATGGTGTATTTATAATGTCTGCAACACAATTAAATGCTGATTATGTTACAGCTCAACAATACGACCAAAACTTATTAAGAGGTGCTAAATCAATAGCAGATAAAATTGACTTAGGTGCTATTATGTTACAAACTTCGCAAGAAGATAAAGAAGCGCTTCGAGAAATCATTGCAAAAGGCGGCTTTGAAGAGCCTAATATAAAAATGTCTATATATAAAAATAGACGTGGACAATATAAAGATATTCTATTATGGTGCAAAGCAGATAGGGGTCAATGTAAATTTATCCCAATGTTTGCAACAGACTATCAATATAAAATGATAGAGATGACAGATTTAAAAATTAAAATTAATCCAAAAATAGAAAGCTCTGCTTTCTAGGAAGGAGTTAATGGTGTTTATGATAACAATACAAGAAAATGGAAAAACTTGCTCTATTGTAAATAGTAGAGAAAAATGGATAGAGATTAATGGTGTCAGATACCCATTTCCAAAAAGGATAAAAGGACATTCGGTTTCTCAAATTGATAATCATATTTTTGTTGATGGTTATGAATTTAAAGATGGCAAGTTTAAAAGAACTTTAAGAGCTCTATATCATTTGTTCTTCTAATTGAAAAAATCATTAAAAAATGATATAATATATATAAAGGAGAAAAGATGAAATGGAAAATATAAAAGAATGGTCAGAGAATATAAAAAATGAATTAACAATAGAACAAGTTTACGATTTATTAATGTCATATGGCGGCGATCCAATAATTAAAGGTGGCATGATTATTTCTCGAACAATATGTCACGGAGGACACAGCCATAAGTTATATTATTATGAAAATACAAAATTATTTAAGTGTTATACAGATTGTCTTGACTCTTTTGATATATATGAGCTAATTATAAAAATAAATAAATTAAATGGAATTGAAGTTTCATTATTTCAAGCAATATCCTATATTATTAATTTTTATGGATTAAGCATTGAGAGTCCATTTTCAGAAAATCATGAGGAAGAAATCCAAGATTGGAAAATTCTTAACAGATATGATAGAAATAACTCTCAAGAGAGAAAAGAAAAAATAATGGACTTTGTTTATTATGATAAAAGTATTTTAAAATATCTTCCTAGACCGCATATTATACCTTGGGAAAAAGAAGGTATTACTAGAGAAGTAATGATGCATAATGATATATGTTATGATCCGGTAATGTGCGGAATTGTAATTCCTCATTATAATATTGATGGGGAATTAATAGGAATAAGAGAAAGAACTTTAATAAAAGAAAATGAAGAAAATGGTAAATATAAACCAGCGATATTAAATTATAAAATGTATAATCACCCATTAGGTTTTAATTTATATAATTTAAACAATAGCAAACAACAAATAAAAAACTTAAAAAAAGTAATAGTATTTGAAGGAGAAAAAAGTTGTTTATTATATCAAAGTTATTTTGGAATAGATAATGATATAAGTGTAGCAGTATGCGGAAGTAGCTTAATCAATTATCAAGTCCAGTTATTAAAATCTTGTGGAGCAGAAGAAATCTGTATAGCATTCGATAAACAGTTCCAAGAACTCGGAGACGATGAGTGGAAGAGCTGGACAAAGAAATTAAAAGATATAAATAAAAAATATGGAGATGAGATACAAATAAGTTTCTTATTTGATAAATGGAACTTATTAGATTATAAAGATAGTCCCATTGATCGAGGACCAGAAATATTTATGGAATTATTTAATAGAAGGGTGGTATTGTAATGGATAGAGAAATCATTGAATACAGACAAAAGCATCCTAAATGTAAGTGGTGCAAGTATTACAAACATCATTATGATGAAGTAGGAATAGACATATATTGTTATGATACTTGTGAATTAAAAGACAAAATTATTTATTTTATAAATTTATTAAGGTTATGTAAATATTATCAGGTAGAGGAGGAAGAAGAAAAGAATGAAATTAAAACTACTAGGAGTAAATAATCCAAATTATAGTACATTAGAACAAGTTTTAGTAAATAGAAAAATTCCTTACAATGAAACTCATCATTATATGAATACTTCTGACGCCGATATTTCTGATCCAACCGCATTTGGAGATTGTATAGAGAAAGGTGCAAAGATGTTAGTATCCAATATTCAACAAGAGTCAAACACCCTAGTTATTTGTGATTGCGATTGCGATGGTTTTACAGCGGCTGCACTTTTAATAAATTATTTAAATGACTCATTTCCTAGTTTCGTACAAAATAATTTAAAATGGTATGTTCATGAAGGAAAACAACATGGGTTATCAGATTGTATGGATTATATAAATCAAAAAGATTTTAAATTTATTATTGTTCCAGATGCTGGTAGTAATGACTATGAATTGCACAAAGAACTTAAAGACCGTGGAATTGATATTCTAGTAATGGATCACCACGAAGCTGAGTATGTTAGTGAAGATGCTTGTGTTATCAACAATCAATTAAGTGATTACCCTAACAAAGAATTATCCGGGGTTGGAGTTACTTGACAATTTTGTAGATATTTAGATAGATTATTAGGAACATCATATGCCGATTATTATATAGATTTAGTGGCTCTTGGAAATACAGGAGATATGATGAGTTTAACATCAATAGAAACAAAACATTTAATAAATAAAGGTTTTTTACCTGAAAATATTCATAACCCATATATTTATGAAATGTGGCAAAAAAATAAATTCAAACTTGGAGAACATATAACTTCAATCGATGCAGCATTTTATATAGTTCCAATGATAAATGCAGTTCAAAGAAGTGGTAGCATTGAAGAAAAAGAATTATTATTCAAATCTATGTTGAAATCAGATGCTTTTAAAATGATACCTTCTAACAAAAGAGGACATAAACCAGGTGAAGAAGAAAGGTTAGTAGATCAAGCAGTTAGAATGTCTACAAATGTAAAAAATAGACAAACAAGAACGCAAGATGCGGGAATGGAATTATTAGAGAAAAAAATTGAAAAAGAAGGTCTATTAAAACATAAAGTTTTATTATTTACATTAAAAGATGGACAAGTAGACAGAAATATAGCTGGTTTAATCGCTAATAAACTTGCCGCAAAATATCAAAGACCTTGTTGTGTTATTACTGAGACTGACGATAATTATCAAGGAAGTGCAAGAGGATATGAAACATCAGGATTAACTAATTTTAAAGATATATGTGAAGCAAGTGGTGTAGAATGGGCTCAAGGTCATCAAAATGCATTTGGTGTCTGTATCGCCGCAGATAAATTAGAAAGTTTTATAGACAATACTGATAGGGCTCTTGCTAATATGAGTTCTGAACCAGTATATTATGTTGATTATATATATACAGGCGGAGATGTAAATCCACAAGATATATTAACTATTGGTGGATTAAAAGAGTTGTGGGGAAAAGATTTTAATGAAGCAATGGTAGCAATAAAAGATTTGAAAGTTAGTAAAGATATGGTTCAAGTATATAGAAAATCAAGTAATACATTAAAAATTACTTTGCCAAATAAAGTTAATATAATGAAGTTTAATGCTACTGATGAAGAATGTGAAATGTTAGAAAATCAAACTGGAGCTTATGTTCAAATGGATGTAGTAGGAACTTGTCATATAAACGAGTTCTTCGGAAATGTAACACCTCAGATTTTCATGGAAGAGTATGAGATTACAGGTTCTGGAAAATACTTATTCTAAAAGCATAAGCTTTTAGCTTTTTATTGATTTTAAATAATAATTATGATATAATATATATAGAAATAAAGAAAAAGGAGAAAAGAAATGATAAAAGATATTATTTTTAACTTTTTAGATTATATTGAAGAAAGATTTCACTTCACATCAAAAGATTTACAATTAGTAATGTGCTATGCAACTTATCTTGAATTTTATAGAGAAGTTGGATATGATTACCCCGCACAATTAGGATATGACAATGATAAAAATGTTGAAATTTATTATGGTATGGCGGTAAGAAAAGATGAGGAAGCCTTACCAGGTCTTATTTATATAGTAAAAGATAAAGTTGTATTAGGAGTTTTTAAAGTAATGTAAGGAGGCGTAAAAATGGAACTTAATGAAAAGCAAAGACAAGGTTTACAAATAGCAGTAGACCGCTATAATTCAGGGAAAAAATGTACTATTATTTCAGGGTATGCGGGTACTGGTAAATCTACATTAGTTAAGTTTATCATTTCCGCTCTACACGTTGAAGATAAAGATGTTGTTTATACTAGTTTCACAGGAAAAGCAACTCAAGTATTAGCAAAGAAAGGTAATACTAATACAAGAACTTTACATAAGCTATTGTTTATTAGTCACCCTAAACCAGATGGAACATATGTTAGAATTCCTGTAACAACTATCCCTTATAAAATAGTTGTAGTAGATGAAGTCTCTATGGTTCCAAAGTCATTGATGGAAAAATTAGCATCATACCCTAATATTTATATTTTATGTTTAGGCGATCCATTTCAATTACCACCAATAAATAAAAATGAAGATAATCATTTACTTGACCACGCTCATATATTTTTAGATGAGGTTATGCGTCAAGAGGAAGGCTCTGAAATAGTACAACTTTCTATGAAAATTAGAAATAGAGAGCCTATTGGTACTTATAAAGGAAAACAGGTTCAAATATTTTCAAGAGCAGAATTAAATACGGGTATGTTACAGTGGGCTGATCAAATATTAGTTGCCACTAATGATACTAGAAAAAAGATAAATGCTCAAATGAGAGATTTATTAGGTCACTCTGGAGATCCTGAAGACGGAGATAAAATTATTTGTTATAGAAATTATTGGGAAGATGAATGTCAGGGCGGCAGTGCCTTAGTAAATGGAACTATTGGGACAATAAAAGATAGTTATTCATCTTTTGAGATTATACCGGGAATGTTAAATAAACTTCATTATGGACAACCTAGAAGAATTGAAACATTAAATTGTGATTTTGTTGAAGAAGGCGGAGAAGTTTATTCTGATTTAATTATGGATAAAAATATGATATTAACGGGAGAAAAAACTTTAGATTGGAAAACTGAATACGCTATTAGTCAAAATAAATTATATAGACATTTATTACCATATGAATTTACTTATGGCTATGCTATCACAACCCATAGGGCTCAAGGTTCTGAGTGGGATAAAGTATTAGTTATTGAAGAAAAGTTTCCTTTTAATGAAGAAGAACACGCTAGATGGTTATACACAGCGGTAACTCGTGCATCTGAGAAGCTGGTACTCATCCGCGCAGACTAACTTGATTTTTATTAAAAAATATGATATAATATATATAAGAAAGGTGGAAATATTTATGAATAAAAGGTTTGAAGTTCATAGTCATACTCACTATTCGAATTTAAGATTATTAGATTGTATTAATAGACCTAAAGATTTAATTAACAGAGCTATTGAGTTAGGATTAGCTGGTATAGCAATAACTGACCATGAAGCTTTATGTGGTCATATAGAAATAAATATGTATCAACAGGAGTTATTAAAAGAACATCCTGATTTTAAAGTGGCTTTAGGAAATGAAATATATTTAACTGATACTCGTGATATGGGACAAAGATATTATCACTTTATCTTAATAGCAAAAAATAAAGAAGGACATAGAGCATTAAGAGAATTATCTTCAAGAGCCTGGATGAATAGTTATTGGGATAGAGGTATGGAAAGAGTTCCAACTTTAAAAAGTGATATAGAAGAAATTATGAAAAAGTATCCTGGAACTTTAATAGCAACAACAGCATGTTTAGGTGGAGAGTTAAGTGTTAATACTTTAAACTTAATAAATGCAGAAGCAACAGGAGATAAGAATGGTGCGGAAATAGCTCATAACAATATAGTTAATTTTATGTTATGGTGTAAAGAAATATTTAAAGATGATTTTTATGTAGAATGTGCGCCAGGTGCATCTAGAGATCAAATATTAGTAAATAAAAGATTAGTTTCTATTGCACAAGCATTTGGATTAAAAATGGTAATTGGTTCAGACGCCCATTATTTAAAGAAAGAAGATAGATATGTTCATAAAGCATATTTAAACTCAAAGGGTGGAGAAAGAGAAGTAGATGAATTCTATGAATTTGCATATCTTCAAACAAATGAAGAAATTATAGAAAATTTGAAAAAATCTGATTTCAGTGAAGATTATATAATGCAAATGTTTGATAATAGTTATGGTATTTTTGAAAAAATAGAAAACTTTAGTTTAGCACATAAACAAACAATTCCAAAGGTTAGTGTACCTGATTATCCAAAGAAAAGTTTTGATAAAGAACATTATCCTATATTAGCATCTATGTTTGAGTCAGATGATAAAGTAAATAGATATTGGGTTAATAAATGTGTGGATAAACTAGAAAAATTAGATTTATATAATGACACATATTTGAGTAGATTAGAAGAAGAGGCAGATATTAAGCAAACAATAAGTGAAAAACTTGAAACAAATATGTTTAGTTATCCAGTAACTCTAGAACATTATGTTAATTTGTTCTGGGAGTGCGGAAGTATGGTTGGAGCAGGACGTGGATCAAGTTGTTCAGGTTTAAACCATTATCTTTTAGGAATAACTCAATTGGATCCGATTAAATGGAATCTTCCATTCTGGAGATATTTGAATAAAGAAAGAGTTGAATTAGGAGATATAGATTTAGACTTATGTCCAAGTAAAAGACCAAGAATATTAAATGAAATTAAAAAAGAAAGAGGTCAATTCTTTAGACCTGATATAGATGAATTAAGTAGAGAAAATTTAGGTTGTACTTTAATAGCAACATTTGGAACTGAAGGAACTCGTTCAACAATTTTAACAGCTTGTAGAGGTTATCGTGCAGAAGGATTCCCAGATGGTATAGATGTTGATACAGCTCAATATTTATCATCATTAATTCCTAGTGAACGTGGATTTTTATGGTCATTAAGTGATGTTGTTAATGGTAACCCTGAAAAAGATAGAAAGCCAATAACTTTATTTATAAATGAAGTTAATCAATATCCTGGATTATTAGATATAATGATTGGTATTGAAGGATTAGTAAATAAAAGAAGTAGCCATGCTTCAGGAGTAATATTATTTGATGAAGATCCATATGAATTTGGTTCATTTATGAGAACTCCAAAAGGAGAAGTTATTACAGCATATAATTTACATATGTGTGAAGCAGCAGGTATGACAAAATATGACTTCTTAGTAACAGAAGTTCAAGATAAATTAACAGAAGCAATAAGATTATTGCAAGATTATGGAGAAGTTGAAAGTGATTTAACATTAAGAGAAATTTATGATAAATATTTTCACCCAAATGTTCTTCCTATTGAAGATCAAAATATATGGAAAGCTCTTCAAGAGAATAGTGTTTTAAATATCTTTCAATTTGATAGTGAAGTAGGTAGTCAAGCAGCAAAGAAAATTAAACCTAAATCAATGTTAGAAATGGCGGATGCAAATGGATTAATGAGACTTATGACTTCTGAAAAAGGTCAAGAATCTCCAATGGATAAATATATTAGATATAAAAATAATATTAACTTATGGTATCAAGAAATGGATAATTATGGATTAACAAAACAAGAGCAAGAATATCTTAAACCTTATTTTGAAAGTTCATATGGAGTTCCACCAAGTCAAGAGCAATTAATGAGAATGTTAATGGATGAACATTTATGTCATTTCTCACTTAAAGATGCAAATGCAGCTCGTAAAGTTGTAGGTAAAAAACAAATGAATAAAATCCCAGCGTTAAGACAACAAGTATTAGACCAGGCGGCAAGCCCTTGTTTAGGAAATTATATCTGGACATGTGGAGTTGGACCTCAAATGGGATATTCATTTAGTATCATTCACGCATTAGCATATTCATTCATAGGTTTTCAAACAATGTATATAGCAACAAGATGGAATCCAATATATTGGAACACAGCTTGTTTAATTGTTAATAGCGGAAGCCTTGAAGAAGAAAGTGATTTTGAAGAAGATGAAGATACAGGCGAAGTAGCAAAGAAAAAAGAAAAAACAACTGATTATGGAAAAATTGCAAAGGCACTTGGAGATATTATTAGTAAAGGAATTAAAGTAAGTTTAGTAGACATAAATAAATCAAGTTATAGTTTTGAACCAGATGCAGATAATAATGTAATATTATTTGGTATGAAAGCATTAAGTAATGTAGGAGGTCCGATAATAGATCAAATTATTGCGAACAGACCATATATTGGAATAGCAGACTTTATGGCAAGATGTCCATTAAATAAAAGTGCAATGTTTAGTTTAATTAAAGCTGGTGCGTTTGATAAAGTAGAAGAAAAATGGGCTAAAGAATTAGGGGTAGAACCAAGACAACTAGTTATGACATATTATATTTCAAAAGTTTGTGAAGCAAAGAAAAGAATAACATTACAAAACTTTAATGGTTTGATACAACATGATTTAATTCCTGAAGAATTAGATTTACAAAAAAGAGTATTTAACTTTACAAAATATTTAAAAGCAAATAAAAAAGTTGGTAAATACTTCGTATTTGATAATATATGTGAAGAATTTTATAGTAAATATTTTGATATGGATTTATTAGAAATTATAAATGGATTAACTTGTATAGAACAAACTAAATGGGAAAAAATTTATAAATCAACAATGGATAAAGCAAGAGATTGGATAAAAGAAAATCAAAATGAAATTTTAGAAAAATTTAATACAATATTATTTAAAGAAATGTGGGATAAATATGCAGGAAAAAGTATTAGTGCATATGAAATGGAATCTTTATGTTTCTATTATCATGAACATGAATTAAAAGATGTTAAAATGAATAAATATGGTATAGTAGATTTTAATGATTTACCATCAGAACCTGCAATAGATTATTTCTTTAAGAGAAACGGAAGAGATTTACCTATTTATAAAATAAGTAAAATTATTGGAACTGTTATTGGAAAGAATGATACACGTTCATCAATTACATTGTTAACAACAACAGGAGTAGTAAATGTAAAGTTTACAAAAGAATATTTTGCAATGTATAACCGCCAATTATCAGAGAAACAATCTGATGGGACTAAAAAAGTAGTTGAAAAGGGTTGGTTTACAAGAGGTGTTAAGTTATTAGTAGCTGGATATAGACGTGATGACACATTTGTGGCAAAAACTTATAAAAATAATGGTTTCCATCAAATATATAAAATTGTGAATGTAACTGATAATGGGGAATTAGAGTTAGTTCATGATAGACAAGGAATGAGCGACGATGAATAAAATAAAAGTTATCGCTCTTTTTGGAAAAAGTGCTAGCGGAAAGGACAGTATTCAAAAATGGATAATTAAGTCCTTTCCATCTGCAACACATAGTATTATAAGCTGTACAACTAGACCAAAAAGAGATTATGAAGAAGATAAAAAAGATTATTTCTTTTTAACAAATGAAGAGTTTACAAATAAAGTTTTAGATGGTTCAATGCTAGAAGCAACAGAGTTCAATAATTGGTTTTATGGGACTCCAATAGAAGCATTAGATAAAGATAAAATTAATGTTGGCGTTTTCAATCCTGCGGGAATTGATGCTCTTTTAGCTGACTCCCGCATAGAAGTTATTCCTCTTTATGTTTTAGCTCCTGATAAAATTAGACTATTAAGAAGTTTAAATCGTGAGGAGAATCCCGATTGTGCAGAAATCTGTAGAAGATATTTTACTGATACGGAAGACTTTGCGGATATTGAATGGGATTATATTCCTATATTCAACACTGGAACTACTTTTGAATTTGATTTAAATACATATGCAGACTACATATATAATTTCGATAAGATTTATGCCGATTTAGGCGCGGAAGATTAAGGTCTAAATAAATTAATTATCATATGCAAACTTTTAAATATAACTGAGGAAACGTTTGACATCCTTAAAATATTTTAAATAACTAGGAGGTAAAAATGAAACAAGTCAAAAAAAGAGATGGTCGAATCGTAGATTTCGATCCAAAGAAAATTGAGAGAGCTATTCTTGCAGCATTCATCGACGTTGATGGTGAAGCTTCAGATTATGCAAAAGAAAAAGCTGCGAACATAGCAAGTTATATTGAAGGGTATTATTTAGATGTAGATGAAATACCTGAAATCGAAGATATTCAAGATTTAGTTGAGAAAGGTCTAATGGCAACAAAAAGAAAAGATGTGGCTAAAAACTATATCTTATACAGAGAAGAAAGAACAAAAATTAGAAATAAAAATTCACAACTAATGAAAAATATCAAAGAAAAAGTAGAAGCATCTGACGTTCAAAACCAAAATGCTAATGTAGATGAATATTCATTTGGTGGTAGAATGGGAGAAGCTAGAAACGAATTAATGAAAGATTATGCTTTAAATTATATCGTTTCTCCAATGGCAAGAGAAAATCATTTGAACAATGAAATATATATTCATGATTTAGACTCTTATGCAGTAGGTATGCACAATTGTTTAACTATTCCTTTTGATAAATTATTAGCAGAAGGATTTAATACAAGACAAACTGATGTAAGACCTGCTCAATCAATTAATACTGCTTTTCAATTAGTTGCAGTATTATTCCAATTACAATCTTTACAACAATTTGGTGGAGTTAGTGCTAGTCATATAGATTGGACTATGGTTCCATATGTTCGTAAATCATTTAGAAAACATTTTAATGATGGTTTAAAATATATTGAAATGGCAGATTTACAATATGGAAAAGAATTTGATAACACTTCAATAGATGATATTGAATATAGAAAATTCCCTAAAGCATATGGATATGCAATGGATATGACTGAAAAAGAACTTATGCAAGCTGTTCAAGGAATGTATCATAACTTAAATACATTACAAAGTAGAAGCGGAAATCAATTACCTTTTACTTCAATTAACTATGGTACTTGTACTTTAAAAGAAGGTAGAATGGTAACAAAAGCATTATTAGAAGGTTCTATCGAAGGAGTTGGAAAGGTTAGAAAAACACCTATATTCCCTTGTGGTATATTCCAATGTATGAAAGGTGTAAATCGTAAACCAGGAGAACCTAATTATGATTTATTCCAATTAGCATTACGTTCAACAGCTCAAAGATTATACCCTAATTATGTAAATGTAGATTGGTCAGTAAATGTGGGATATGATCCTGAAGACCCTAAAACTTATGTTTCTACGATGGGATGCCGTACATATAATGGTGCAGACATTAACGCAGAGCCTGGAACAAATCCTCAAACTAAGGATGGCCGCGGAAACATTTGTCCTGTTACTATTGTTATGCCTACTCTTGCGATGGAAGCTAAGGAATATTATGAAAAGACATTAGCTCAAGCCGGTCCTGAAGATACTGTAAAATCTTTAGAAACTGATTTTATGGAATTATTGGATAAAAAAATTCATGAAGCAAGAGATATGTTAGTTGAAAGATATAATTGGATAATTAGCCAAGATCCAAGTTCAGCAAAATTTATGTATGAAAATGGTGTTATGTTAGGATATGACGGAAAAACAGTAGAAAGTGCTATGAAACATGGAACTTTGGTTATTGGACAAATTGGACTAGCTGAAACACTACAAATTTTAATTGGAAAAGACCATACAACAGAAGAAGGTATGGAATTAGCAAAAAGAATTGAACAATTATTTAAAGATAGATGCGCTCAATTCAAAAAAGAACTACACTTAAATATTGGTGTTTATTACACACCAGCCGAAAATATGTGTTATACTTCAATGAAGAAGTTTAAGAAAGCATATGGAGAGATACCTAACGTTTCCGATAGAAAATTCTTTACAAATAGTATCCATGTTCCTGTATGGAAAGAAATGAGCCCATTTGAAAAGATTGACATTGAATCTCAATTAACTGGGTATTCAAATGCAGGATGTATTACTTATGTAGAACTTGAGGGCGGAGTTAAAAATAACTTAGATGCTCTTGAAGAAATAGTAAATTATGCTATGGATAAAGATATTCCTTATTTCGCAATTAATGTACCAAATGATACTTGTTTAGATTGCGGGTATACTGATGAATTTAATGACAAATGTCCTATGTGCGGAAGTACTCATATACAACAATTACGTAGAGTTACAGGATATTTAACAGGAGATTATAAAACAGCCTTTAATCTAGGAAAACAACAAGAAACAGAAATGAGATTTAAACACTCTAAAGAATTAAAGGGTTGGAGGTAAAAATGATTAGGATTGCCGGTATTAATGAGAATGATTTCGTTAATGGGAAGGGCGTAAGCGTTAGCTTATTCCTTCAAGGCTGCCCTTTTCATTGTAAAGGTTGCCATAATCCAGAAACATGGAATCCAGATGGAGGAGAAATCTGGGACTGGAACGAATTAATTAATCATATCTTAGAATTAATTACCGCTAATGGTATACAAAGAAATCTGAGTATTTTAGGCGGTGAACCTTTAGATACTTATGATAAAAGAGACTTTATTAGGCTATTGATTAAAGTTGTAAAATCTCGTTTTCCAGATATTGTAATATGCATATGGACTGGTTATACATATGACCAATTAATAGAAAACGTAGATGCAGGAGAAATCTTAGCAAACATAGATTATTTAATTGAAGGTCCGTTCATATTAGAACAAAGAGATATTACTTTAAAATGGCGTGGAAGTCGAAATCAAAACATATTGAATTTAAAGGAAGGAGTAGTAGAGAATGATTAATTTTTTAAAAATATTTTTCCCTGGACTAATGGTAACAGGAGCTCTAGGAAGTTTAATATTAAATATTGTTATTAATAAACAAAATTGGCCCGTATCATTACAATGATTAGGGGCAACTTTTTTATACACAGCATTATTATTTAGAAACAAATAAGAGAGGAGGCTAAGTTGTTATAACTTAGCCTCTTTTTGCGTTTTAGGAGGGTTAATTTGAGAGCAGTTACAAAAGAAATGGTAAAAGAGTATGAATTAAAAAAACTTGGTTATGATTTTATGGGATACACATTTAAAAATGTTAATGAACTTAGTTTTCATCACCTTATTGTTCCTCGTAAGGATTGTAAAAGAAAAGGTTTAGGAGATGGGTATGTAAAATGAAATGGAGCAATATTAAATCAAGATACATCCCATAATTATTTGCATACCATTGAAAGAATTGATAGAGAAATTTTTTTAGAAATAACAAAAGAAATGGTTGAAGAAAATCTTAGGGGAGAAGTAAATATTGAAAACTTAAAAAGAATAAGAGAAATGTTATTATGATTTGAAGCCCACTATGACGATATGTATACAAGCCATGGAATAAAAGTCATAAAGCCAGAATATAAAGAAAAAAGACTTGTGTTAACTAGATAGACTTGGTCTATCTTTTTTCTTTTTATTGACAAATACTAAAAATAATGATATAATATATATATGAAAGGAATGAAAAGAAATGATAAGAAAAATATTACAATATCCACAAGATAAAGATATATTATTACAAAAAAGTGAAGAAGTAAAAAATATAGATGAAATAAAAAATTTAATACAAGATATGAAAGATACTTTAAATTCCGATCCATCAGGAGCTGGGATTTCCGCAGTTCAAATTGGAGAATTAAAAAGAGTGTGTGTTATAAAATATGATGGTAAAGAATATACTCTAATAAATCCTGTTATTACATGGAAAAGAAGTGGCGCTAATGGAATCAAACCTTTTAAAGAAGGTTGTTTAAGCGCACCTGGAGTATTTACTATTGTTAATAGACCTCAAAAAGTTATTTGTGAATATTTAGATGAGAACGGAGAAATACAAAAACTAGATCAAGGTGGCTGGTTAAGTGCAATTATACAACATGAATTAGATCATTTAGAAGGCTTCTGCGAAGTATTCAACGCAGTTGATGAACAAAATTAATAAAAGGAGGCTTATAATATATGGAACAGATGAAAATTAGGGGCATAGAAGTAACTTGTTATCCTGATAAAATAAAAATTGAGAAATCATATATTATAAATAATAAAGAAAAAATAGAATTGATACTAGAGTCTATTTTTGAAAGAACTGAAGAGTTTTTTGTTAATAGAAAAATGGAAACTTTTATTAAAGAGTGGAGGTATCATAACCGTTTATATAAAATGCACATTTTTAGAGAAAAAAATAAAAATTTAGTTTTAAAAAAAGAACAATCTAATTGGAGTAAATTTATGTGCGTAATATTAGGTTTTTAAGGAGAGATACAATGAGTGAAATTGGTATGGGAACATTATACGATTTAAACAAGATGGCTGTTGAAAAAGGTGAAGTAGCTCTTGTTGGCGAAATGTTAGAAGAAAAAAAAGAATTAATAATGGAGTTTCTAAAAGATACTAACGCAATTTATTATATGTTACTATCAAACGAAAGAAAAGATTATACTATCTTTAGAAATGAAATGAGAAATTTTGATGAAGAAAAATTAAAATTTGAAATAAG
>CAMNJQ010000063.1 GCA_946541575.1 uncultured Clostridium sp.
ATATCATAATCATTATATATACTTTTATCATTATCTATAATATTATAATTATATTTATTTGGTAAATAATCTTCAAAGTAATATTTATCTAAAAGTAAATGAGTTAATATACCTAAATTAATTGTATTTTTAAAATCTAAATTTTTTTTAACATAATCTACATTTGGTATTAAATAAATATTACCTTGAATTTTATAGTGGCTTTTGTTCTTATCATCATATAAATCTGGTAATAAATTTCCTTTAAAGAATTCTTCATCTTTTATATTTAAATAATCTGATACTTTTTTTGCTATGACCATATGTGATGAAATATTAGGCATTGTTATTACTTTCCTCTAATAGTTTACAAACTTCTAAAAGATTTGCATCATTGTTTTTTAACGCAGTTTCTCTTTTAGCTTCAATAAACCATTTTTTTTGTTCTGTATCATAATTATTTTTTAAAAATAGTAGTTTTATTCTTTCAAGTTCTAGTTCTATTATTTCTTTATTTACTTGGTGATTGTCCAACATTTTCTTCAATCTCCTTTATAACTTCTTCATTATATCCTACTTCTGTTCCTTCTTTATGAACAAATTCATTTTTTGTATATTCATTAACTTTCAATGCATATTTAAATGCTTTAATAGAATATAATTGTTCTTTTTTCGAAAGTGAATCTGGCATTTTCATTATTTCATCTACTTTTTCTGAAAAATATTTATCATCCTTTGGCTTAATTTGCATTAGATTTAAATCTAAATCAAAGAATGTAAATATAACAGGAAATTCTTTTAATTCATTTATGTACTCTTCTAATTGCTCGTTGTCACCTTGATAGTACTTTAAGGTTGAATTTATTTCATTTATAAATAATCCTAGTATACCTTGATATACTTCTACGTTAAATGTTGATTCTTTTCTAATATAATCTGATAATTTATACTTTTCAAAATCTTCTTTTGTAATTTTATTTTGAGCATTTTTATGATCTTTAAAATAAGTCATTGTATCAACATATGCACATTCTCTTGCATCTCTTTCAAATGAAATATCTCTATAATTAGTTTGATAAAATCCAAAAATTGTATTTTGTGATAGAATCTTATCCATTGCCATTAATAATGCATTGTAATTGAGGTCTTTTGTTTCTTTTAATTCTTTTTTTTGTTTAGCATGTCTTACTTCATGGAATACAGTATTAATAGACATTACTAATGCCATTTCCATATCATCAAACAACTCAAAAACTCCTGGATTTACATATAATACGTTATTTTGCCAGTTATAACTACCTAAAGTTCTATTATCAAGTAATGTAGTTGAAAAAACAGTTTCAAAATCTAAGTCATTCTCTTTTTTTAATTTTTCAATTAAACTAACTACTAATGGAATAATTAATTTTTTTTGATATTCATTATCATTTGATTCCATATATTTATTTAGTAATAGATCATTTTTTTCTTTAAATCCTTCATACTTACCTAATTTATATAGTATTTTCTCATCAACTTTTGAATTACCATTTAATAATTGATTTAAGCTTTCTTCATATGTTTTTTCTATATTACTCTTATATTCTTTGTAAATATCTAGATTTTCTATGAACTCTTTAAGCTCAGGCCTTTTAGATGCTTTTAATGATATTTCATCTAAAAACCATATTATTCCTTCTTTGTCATTAGAATTACATTTTATAGTATCTTCTATCATTTCTTTTAAAAATGATAAATATTCTTCGCTTATTTCTAAACTAGTAATTAAATCAAAAAAATCACTATTACATTTTCTATATAACCCTTTTATAGAAAGTAATAATTCAGGTCTTTCTTTTATAATAAATGAATAATCAAATGAAGATAATTTTTTATTGCTAGTTAATGTATTCTCAAATATATTGCTAAGAATATCACTATCTACAAAATCATAAGTGAATAGATTATTTATTAGTACACTTCTATGAGGTAAACAACTTGTACTACTCTTTAAGAAAAGTAATTCTTGAACATTATTAAAACCTTTTGCATATTTAATAATGTTTTCCTCATTTTGTTCATTCATGGATTCTAAATCTTTATCTGATAAATATTCATGTAATATTTTATATATTTTCTCGCTATAATCAACAGTATTCTTAGACGAGTTTTTAAGTAGTGAATTAGTCATCATAACCATATATGATATTTTAGCTTTAGCAGTATCAGGATTATTTTTTAATTCATCTAATTCAATTCCCTTTAATTTTTCTAATACTAATTGTGCTTCAATAATTTTTGGATCTTTTTTTTCAATTAATAAAAGTGCAAACATTGGGTGTGAATTAAAAAAGTAATCTAGAACTGCTACTCTTACTTCCATTTTATCGTCTTTAATTAATTCATATACTTTATCCACATGATTGTTAATAATCATTTTAGTTTTATTTCTATATAAAGGATCATTCTTATCTAGTTTAGAAATGTTTTCAACGACATCATTTAAACTTATTTCTTCCATTATTTTATTTATCATATTTCTTTTACCAAATAATAAATCATCTATTATTAATATAATATAAAGATTTATTTCTCTCTTTCTTAAAATTATTTATTAAATATGCTATTTAGTTTTTCTATTATTATTTACTTTCTCAATAAAAGCTTTTTTATTGTTTTCTTTTATTTCCATATATTGTTCATCTGTTAATTTTGGTAATATTTTTTCACTTTCACGATTATTCATTTCATCAAAATCTTTATCTATAAGAATACCTATTCCTTCAATTATTCTTTCCCTTGTTTCCTCATCTATATCTAACTTTGATACATCAACTAACATTGATGCTAAAGAAGAATAGAATTCGTCTTGTTGATTATAATTAATTATCTCACCTACTAAATTTCTTATACTACCATATAAAGCATAAATTAAATCGTTTTCAAAATACAAAGAAAGTTCAATTTTCTCTAAGGTATTGTCTGACTTTATTATTTCACAGAATAATTGATCATAATAAGGACTATTTTTTAATATATCTATATAAGGATTAACTTTTGCTCTTCTTAATAATTGATGATATAAAGGCATTCTTATGTCTTCATTTTCATCAGCTTTTTCTTTAACAAAAGTAAATGGTAAATTCCAAGAAATATCATTCACAAACTCTTCTTTTGGAAATGTTTTAAGTCTTTCTTCATCTTCATCGTAGTAGCTTATATTTTCCATAAATTCCTCTTTCTTTGATTTCATACCCACAGTGTAATTATATCATATAAAACCATGTCATTTATTCTTTTTTGTCATATCTTATTATTGGTGATATGATGATTAATTTTTTTATTCAGCTAAATCCTATTGTTCAAGCATTATTAGCTACAATTTTTACTTGGCTGATTACTTTAATTGGAGCTTCTTTAGTTTTTTTCTTTAAAGAAATTAATAAAAATATTATGGATTCAATGTTAGGCTTTTCTGCTGGTATAATGATTGCTGCGTCTTTTTTTTCTTTGATTTCCCCAGCACTTGATATGGCTGAAAGTTTAAATATGATTACATGGTTGATTGTTGCGTTAGGATTTATAAGTGGTGGAATTTTAATATTAATGGGAGACAAAATTTTTAAGAAAATAAATACTAAGAAAAATAATTATAGTAGTATGAAAAGAGTCTTGATGCTTATATTTTCAATAACATTACACAATATTCCAGAAGGTCTTGCAGTTGGAGTTGCTTTTGGTTCTATTTGTTATAATCTAGATGGTGCAACCATTGGTAGTGCTTGTTTATTAGCTCTTGGGATTGGACTTCAAAACTTTCCTGAAGGAACTGCTGTTAGTGTGCCATTAAGGCGCGAAGGTCTTTCAAGATCAAAAGCATTTTTCTTTGGTCAATTAAGTGGAATTGTTGAACCAATATTTGGAGTAATTGGAGCATTATTAGTTTTAAAAATTAGACTAATATTACCTTTTTTATTATCTTTTGCAGCAGGTGCAATGATATATGTTGTTGTACAAGAATTAATTCCTGAAAGTCAAACAAATGATAACAAGGGTATGATTTCTTTCTTTACTTTACTTGGATTTACTATAATGATGATCTTAGATGTCGCTTTAAGCTAAAAAAAATGTTCTATTAGAACATTTTTATTTGTTTATAGTATTACTTTCGTAGAATAATGGTAATAGAATATAGCCCTTATTTTGTAAGTATTCTATGGCATCTGGTAGTAATGCTGTAGTGATGTTATTGTAATCATGGAAAAGAATTACTTCTATGTTTTCATCTATTGATGATGTTAAATTATTCCATGCTTGTTCTTTTGATTGAAGGTCTCCTCCATCTCCATCTTGAGCACTCCAGTCAACCCATCCATATCCTCTTTCTTTTAGTTTTTCTATAATACCATCTTTCAATTTTCCTGACGTTCTACTTCCGCCTGGAAATCTTACTATGTTTGTAACATATCCACCAGTTTGTTCTTTAATATGTTCTTCTTGTTTTACTACTGCATCCATAAAAGTATCTACACTTTTATATAATCCTCTAAAGATGGCATGTGTGTAAGTATGGTTTGCTATTGTATGACCTCTTTGAATATATTCTTTATATAGTGAATAACAATTTTCACTTTTTTTATCAAAACATTTTTCTCCATTTATACTTGTGGTAAAAAAAGTTGCCTTAACATTATATCTATCTAATATTTCAAATACCTTATGAGTATTATAATATGGTCCATCATCAAAAGTTATATATGCAATTTTTTTATCGCTTTTTCCACTTAATATTGCATCTTCCAAATCTTTAATAGACTTGAAATAGTCTTTTTTCAATTCTATTACTTTTGTATCTAAATTATCAAATTCTTGTAATTTTTTTGTTTCATTTTCTAATTCTTCTTGTTTAGCTTTTAGTTCTTCTTCTTTTGAAGCATATTCTTTATTGGTTTTATTAATTTCTTCATTTTTCATTTTAATTTTTTCATCAAAGTAAAAGTAAGATATTATTCCTATTGCAGTCAATAGGATAAAAAAGAAAATAGCTAAAATATATAACTTTTTATTGTTTTTATTTTTTCCTGCCATGTTTCTACTTCTTTAATTTCTTCCTTTTTTTCTTCTTTTATTTTGTTATACTCTTCTTTTTTACTTTCAATTTCTACTTCTACTTCTTTTATTTTTCTTTCAATCTCTTCAGTATTTTTTTTATCATCATGCTTGTCCAAATATTGTTTGTACTTTAATGCTCCGAATGATATTGAAACTGCTGATGTTAAAAACAATACTATTAATATTACTTTTTTCACACTATCACCAAATATATTATATTATTTTAATTTTTTTTATTCAATATCAATTTATGACTTGTTTGACTTTTATTATTTAAAAGCTTATACTTTTGTTATTAAGGATGATGATAATAATGAAATTTATAGATAATTTAGAAAAAGATGAGTTTGAAAAATTTGTTGTTAATCATAAAACAAAATCGCACTTTCTTCAAAGTCATTCGTGGGGAGATTTTTGTAAGGTAAATAAACATACAACTCCATATTATGTTGGACTAAAAGATGATAAAAATAAAATTGTTGCTGCAGCATTATTACTACAAAGGAATCTTCCATTAAAATATTCATATTTCTATTGTCCTCGTGGCTTTGTTTGTGATTATTCTAATCATGATGTTATAAAAGAATTAACTGATGGTATTAAAAAATTTGCTAAATCTAAAAAAGCAATATATTTAAAGATTGATCCTGATGTTAAGTTAGAAACACTTGATTTAGATGGTAATAAAATAGATGGTGTTGATAATTTTGAACTTGTTAATTATCTTAAAAGCATTGGATATAAGCATTTGGGCTTTAATAAAGCATTTGAACACAATCAACCACGATATACATTTAGACTTGATTTAACTCAAGGAATAGATTCAATAAAAAATAATTTTCATTCTACAACAAAGAAAGTAATTAATAAAGGTAATCAATATGAATTAGAAGTATATAAAAATGATGAGAAATATGTTGATGACTTTTATAAGACAATGCAAGAAACAGCAGAAAGAGAAAATATATCAATTTATTCAAAGGAATACTATTTAAATTTTTATAAAGATTTACATAAAGATAATCATAGTGACATCTATATTGTTTATTTAAATAAGAATAAAACATTAGGTATCTTAAATGAGAATCTTAATGAGTTAAAATCGAATCAAAGTAATTTAACAAGTGATAATAAGAAAAAAGAACTTCAAAATCAAATTGATAAACTAGATAAATTAATAAGTGAAATAAATGAAGTAAAAGAAGATAAAATGGTATTGTCATCTATTATTACTGCTAAATATGGTAATAAAGTTTGGACAATTCATGGTGGTAATAGTTCTAGTCTAAGAAGTTTAAACTCTAATTATCTAATATATTATGAGATTATAAAAGATGCAGTATCTGAAGGATATGAAACAATTGATTTCTTTGGTACTTCATTTAACCCATCTCAAGATGACCCTGAATATGGTATTTGGCTATTTAAGAAAAGATTAGGCGGAGAATATACTGAATTTATTGGAGAATTTGATTATGTATTTAAAAAAATGACTTATTCATTATTTAATTTACTAATTCCAATTAGAAGAAAACTTGCTAAAAGAAAAAACATTAAAAAAAATAAGCAAAAATAGCTTATTTTTTTATTACTTTCTTTATCTTTTTTAATGTTTTAAACAACTTATAAGTAAATCCTATTCCTAGAGTAAATTCTCCTATATATTCAACTACATTGCCATTAAATCCTTTTTTAAATTCATATATTCCATAATATTTATTTTCTGGATTAAAATCTCCAGCAATACCATAAAAATTAACATATTTAAAATTCATTTTATATGCATCGCTTATATGTGCATCATATAGAGCGTATTTTGGATAATACTTTTTATAATTAGTTAAAGTACCGCTACTTAATGAAATATAATCAGTTCCAGATTTTACTGAAATAAGTGCTCCTATATCAATTCCATCTGGATTTTCTTTAACCATTTCTTTTGCTTCTTTTATTTCTTCTTTATACTTTTCAATTAATTTATCAGATATTTCTTTTTTATTTCTTAATTTGTTTCCAACCATGTCAGTTTGCATTTTTTTATTAATCTCTTCATTATTCTTTTCTTCTTCTTTTAGTTTATTTTCAGTTAGTTCTAAATGAAGTTTTGTATCTATATATGCCATATATACTTTTATATTATTTGGCATACTTTCAAACATTGATTTATAGTACTCGTAGCTTTTTGTGTTAAATTCATCACGCTCTGCTGTTTCTTTAAAAATTTTTGATAGACTTTTTATATCTTCTACATTACCAATCCTTATTTGTACACCATTGTTATGAGTTGCTTCAATATTTTTTCTTGTTGATTTTATAAAATTATTTTTTAATTCTTCATAATCTTTATCTAATTTTAATCTATAAACCCATCTTACTTGCATTGTTTCAAAATAATTATTAAATCCGTAATGAACAAATCCAAGAGATTTTAAATTTTCAATTACCTTATCATTTTTTTTGTCATCTATTATTTCTCCATTACTTGATCTAACTCTATATATAACATTTGGATCTATTGTAAGTGACATTCCATTTTTTTGTTTTATAAAGTTTTTTATTTTATCCACAAAAAATGTTAATAATTCTTTATTTTCATAATCTATTATAAAACCTCTAGAAGAATAGAATCTTTTTTTCTTTAAAAATGTGCCAATTGAATATAGTAATGTTGCTGCAACTACTTTTTTGTTTTCTTTAACTCCTACTAAATAACATTTAATATTATTATTCTCTTTAAAGTTTTTTAAATCTAATGTCTGCATATATGATTCTTGCTCATGTGTTGATACAAAATTATTATATTCTTTGTCAGTTAACTCTACAAATTCCATATTCAGTCTCCTAAATTATATATTTCTACTACTAACTAATTATAACACTTATGAATATCTAAGTAAAATAAGTTTAAAAAAATGAGTTAATAAATTCACTCATTAATTAATCGTGTCTGTAAGAGTAACATCTACTGTTTTAACTTCTGTTCCTCTAATATAAGTTAATTTGATAGTATCGCCTATATTATGCTTGTATAATAAATATTTTAAGTATGCTGTATTTGTTACTATATCGTCATCTAATTTTGTTACTATGTCACCTTTTTTTAATCCTGCCTTTGCTGCACTTGAATCTTCAACAACAGAAATAATTACTATTCCTTCTTCAATATTCTTATCTATCTTTATACCATATTGGCTTAATCCTTGATTTTCTGTAACATTTGTATGTTTTATTCCAAGAAGTGGTCTTTCTATTTTTTGTCCGTTTTCTAGTTTATCAATATGTTTCATAGCGTCTTCTATTTTTATTGCAAAACCCATGCCTTCGATTTTTGAATTAATTAGTTTTAATGATGTAACTCCAATTACTTCACCATTTACATTTACTAATGCTCCACCACTATTTCCTGGATTAATTGATGCATCTATTTGTAATACATCTTGAACCCAATCATTTTGAGTATCTACACTTACTGTAACTTTTCTATTTAATCCTGAAATATGTCCACCGGTAACTGTATTATAGTATTCTTCTCCTACTGGGGTTCCTATAGCGATAATTGAATCTCCAAGAGATACTTCATTGGTTGATCCCATCTTAGCGATGGATATAACATTATTCTTAGGAATTTTTATAACTGCTATATCAATAAATTTATCTCCACCTAGTACTTCACCAGTTACTTCTTCTTTGCTTGTAAAAACTACTGTAATTTTATCAGCATCTTCTACAACGTGTTGATTTGTCATTACATATCCATACTCATCATCAGCTTTATATACAAATCCGCTTCCAGATCCTATAACTTTTCCAGATTGATAATTTTTAATCATTACAACTGAATCATATATTTTATTAACAGTTTGTGTTAATCCACCATTTTCAATTACCATTGTACCTGACATACAATTTGAACAACTACTATAAGACACTGATGGCATATTACTATTGATGTTAGCTTTACCATTTTTTAATACAACAATATAAGTAAATTCTCCACCTGCTATGAAAGCTAATAATATTGCAATAACTATTATTAATTTATTCTTCATTCAATGGCCTCTTTTCAATATTAGCTATGTCTTTCCAGTTAGTTGGGAATCCCATTCTATCTAATACTTTATCTATACTAATTGTATGAAGGTTTAATCTTAAATTTTCAATTATTCTATCAAGTTCAAGAATTAAATTTTTAACATCATCACCTGTTAAAACTTGTCTTAATATTATAATTAATGCAAATAAATCATTTTTCCCTTTTTTGTATTCTCCATCTTCTTTTTCTATTCCAAGTAATATGTGATATACAGTGTTATCTATTGTTCTTTGAGTTTTATTTTCAAATAATATATCTTCATGTGCACATACATTTCTATAATTAGCGAGAATAGACAAATAATTAGTTAATGATTCGACATCGATATTATATATTTTTGAAATAGCAACTTTATCATCATGTTTTAGTATAGAAAAAAATTCACTTATTATACCAAAAGATAATACTTTTACTAATACCCATAATGGAATATATCCATAATTATTCAAATAATGCATTGTTGCACTATGTTGATATCCATTAATTCTAACTTGCCTTTTCATCTTTTTTATTAAATCATTTACTTGTCTACTTTTCTCTGGTGACATATCAAAGTTAGCTGGTTTTAGATAATCATTTTCTTTATAACCATATTTTTTTGATAGTTGATATGAAAAAATTGATTTAGCATTATTTTCCACAATTAATAAGTTTTTAAAAATTATATTTCTAAACTGTCTATCAAATAAAAATAGACTATATAATTCTTCAAAAGTAGTTCCAGGAAGGTAATGCTTTTTTTGCTCATCTTGTAAAAATAAATGTCTATAGCCTGATAGAAAGAAATAGTTTTCTCTTAGTAAAACATCTTTAGCATATTTTTCATCATTTATTACCATTCCTTTATATTTAAATATTTCTACTTGTTCATCAAGATTTTTAAATTGCTTATCTTTCATATTATCACCATATTTAGTATACCACAATAATGTAAATATTGAAAAAATTTATATTTAATTTAAAAAAAAGAAAAATATTTAAATAAAAAAATATCTAGTTTTATACTAGATACTTTAATTGATATTTCATTATTCTATGTTAAATTCTGATAAATCAAAAAATGTCCCATCCTGTAATCTCGCACCAACTGAACTATAGCCAGAGAAAGATTGTACTTCCATTTGAAATAATGCTACTACATTTGAAACTCCTTCGATTTTTCCGTATGAACTAATATTTGTTAACTCATTATTTCCTTTGCCGTTAAGTACTTTATATAAAGGAATATACTCTACAGTACCATCTTTCATTAGGAATAATAATTTTTCACCACCTACTGCTTGTCCAAAATATCCAAAGAACACTTCTATTATTTCTTTGTCAAATAATATATCAAGTTCAACTTGATCTTCTAAATTTGCATTAAAATATTCATTAGCTTCTTGGCCATTAACAATTATGGAAACTGTTTTTAAATCCTTTTTAAGGGTAGCTGTAACTCCATGATCTGAAACACTAACAGGAAGATATGTTACATCAGGAAAATCAGAATCAGGATTTGCATTAACATTAACGCCATAATTATGAGTTTTTCTATTTTCCTTTTGTATTTGCTTGTTACTTTCATCGTTTTTTTGTTCTACCGAATTATTTTCCTTTTTTTCTTCTTTTCCATATAATTGTTTACCTAAGTATAAACCTAGACCAAATGTAATTAGCATAAATATTACTATCATTACAACTAACCATATTTTTAATGGCTTACCTGAAACTTGTTTTGTATTATTTAGAAGACCTTTTTTCTCTTCTTTTACTTCTTCAACTTTTTTTTCTTCTTCCATTTTTACTCTCCTATTCTTTTTTAATTATAAATGATAAGTAAAAAAAAGAAAAGACTATTTTTGATTATAAATAATTAGTTGATGTTGTGCACGTGTACATGCTACATAATATAGATATTTTTCTTCTTCTTTGTATTTGTTTTCTTTAGAAGTATATATAATTGTTTCATCAAACTCTAATCCTTTTGCTATATATGATGGAATCACAATTAGATTCTTTTTAAATTCTTTTGTGGATGATAGAATTAAACTTAATTCTTCAAAACTATCTTTTAAAATCTGATATATTTTTTCAGCTTCTTCGTCTGTTTTTGTAATAATTGCTAATGAGAAATTATCTTTCTTTGCCTCATTTATATCTTTTAAAATTTGATTTTTTAAATCACTATTCTCTTCTCTAAATATTACAGGTCTATTATTATCCCTTCTTATCGCTGAAACGTGAGTTAATCCTAATATTTTATTTGTATGTTCTATTATTTCTGGAGATGATCTATAAGTTTTATTTAATTCTAAGTAAATACTTCCTTCAAAAATATCTTTTAATTCTTCTAACGAATTATATTTATAATAAGGGTTTACTGTTTGATTAATATCTCCTAGTATTGTAAAATTGCTTTTTTTAAAGATTGTTCTAATTAACTTATATTGTAAAATATTATAGTCTTGTGCTTCATCAATTACTATTTCTTGTATTTGTCCTCTATAACTAAAGCCTTCCAATAAACCTTTTATATATGTAAAAATACAAGCATCTTCATATTTTATATTTTTAGATGAAACACTTTCTTTTATTTCTTTTTCTGTAATTTCTCCATTATATGTTTCATTAAATTCTCTACTTGTAAAAAAGCTTTTAAATATTTCTTTGTAGTTTAACTTAATATTTAAATTCTTTGTTAGTTTAGATATTATTTGCTTTTTATTACCAGTTTTGCCATGATAATAGTCATTACATATCTTTTCAGCTATTTTTTCTATTCTTTCTATTAACAATAATTTTGAATATTTATCCTTTAAATAATAATTAAGTATCTCTTTTGGTATTTCATATTCTTTTGTAATCATATCCTCTTTAAAATATAATTGTTTTAACAATGATTTAATATATTTTTCTAGAGCATCGATTATTTCATTGCTCTGCTTATATTTTACTAAATTTATATTTTTTTCTTGATACTTGTAATATCTTTCTACAAATTCAGAAAATGATTCAACATGTTGATACTCTTGTAGATTTGTTTCTAAGAAGCTATTGAAAGTTGTTTGAAGTGTATTCGATTCACCCAATTCTGGAAGTACATTTGAGATGTATTCAGTAAATATTTGATTTGGTGAGAAAATAAGCACATTATTTGAACTTAAGTTTTTTATTTTGTAAAGTAGGAAAGCAATTCTATGAAGTGCTACGGATGTCTTTCCACTTCCTGCTATTCCTTGTACAATTAAGTTTGGGTCTTGTACATTTCTTATAATTGCGTTTTGTTCTTGCTGAATAGTGTTAACAATATTTTTCATTTTATCATTTGATTCTTCTACTAACACTTGCTGTAAAAGTTCATCATCAATGTTGATGTTATTGTCAAATACTCTAATTAGTTTTCCATCTTTTATTGAAAATTGTCTTTTGTTTGTGATTTCTCCTTTTATAATTCCTTCAGGTGCTAAGTACTGGGCCTTTCCTAATTCATAATCATAAAATAATGAGCAAATTGGAGCTCTCCAGTCATGTACTAGATACTTATCATTTTCTTCATCTTCAACGTGAGTGATTCCTATATATATTTTGTTTTCTGATGTATCATCTTTGAAAGTAATTGACCCAAAATATGGATTGTTTTGAATTCTATAAAGTTTTTGAAGATAATCTCCTTTATATCCCATTAGTGTTACTTCTAAATCGCTTGCATTAATCATAGTTTTCATTTCTGTTGGATCCATGTCATGTCTAGTATCCCAAATAAACTTTTTAAACTCCATTACTTTTTCTTCTCTATCATATAACACTTGCCCCAATTCAGATATTTTCTTTCTTATTACTCCAATACTATTATTCAAATATTTTTCTTCTTTTTCTATTTCAGCTTTTGGTAAATTCATATTCTCTCCTTTCTTATAACACAAAAAGACGAACTTTGAAATTGTCCGCATAATTTAAAAATAAGCAAAATTTAAAACGTCGCTTATAAATATACAATAAAAGACTAGTTTTGTCTAGTCCTTACTTTTTGCTTCAAAAATACTAGTTAGAAGTTTTCCCATTTCATTAACTTCAACTTTTTTATTTATTATTTTTTCTACTTGAGATTTTTTTATTTCAATGGTTGGCCTTACATAATTTGGTGAAATAGGACGTTGAAGCTTATACGAACCTATTGTTGTTACACAATAGACTTTTTCATTTTGTTTGGAAATTATCCACCAAGTTCCAATGTCACTATTAGCAAGCCAATTACCTTCATTCCATTCATAACCAAATCCCATTTTATTTCTAATTTTTACAAATTCTTTTG
Source organism: uncultured Clostridium sp. (assembly GCA_946541575.1). Classification (GTDB taxonomy): domain Bacteria; phylum Bacillota_I; class Bacilli_A; order RF39; family UBA660; genus RUG13868. The sequence continues at coordinate 13,458 of CAMNJQ010000063.1, forward strand.
AAGTTAATAAACTAATAGATTTAATATCACCGACTTTTTCTTGAAGCTTAAATATGTAATTATCACTTAAATAATTACCCACACTATCTATTAGAGTAGTATCATATTCTGGTAAATTCTTGCTATTATACTTTATAGTATCATTTACATCCAATTTTGAATCATTATTAATATCTACTGGTGTCTCTTTTAATAATTTAACTGTTTCACTTTTAGAATCACTATCATCAACTACATACCAAATAGATCCATCTTTTAATGTTACTTTTTCCCCTAATTCATATACATCATAAACAGCTAATTGTTTTTTAATAAAATCATTATAGTTATATAAAGCAAAACCTACTACTGCTATTATCACAATAAATATAAATAATTTTATAAGTGACTTTTTTATTTTTTGTCTATCTTCCTTCTTTTTTTTCTCGAATGTTTTATCATCTAATTCTTCAAAAATTGAATTTTTTATTCTACTAGAAAAATTACCTTTTTGTATTTCTTGTTCTTTATTTTTATTATTAACATTCTGCCATTCTTTTGGAAGAACTAACTTTGCTTTTTCTGGTTGTTTTTTTGAAGATTTCTTTTTTGTTTCTACTTTCTTTTTTGTTTCTACTTTCTTTTTTGTTTCTGTTTTTTTTGTTGTAGTTTTTTTGGAAGCGGTTTTTTGTTTTTCTTTTTCTTCTTTTTTTTCTTTTTCTACTTTTTGCTTTACTTCTTTTTCTTTTGTTTTTTTCGCTTGAGAAATTTTTTTATCTTCTATATCGATATTTGGTGTTACCGAAACAGTATTATTCTTTGTAACACTTTTTTTTGTAGAGGTTGTCTTTTTTGTTGGTGTTTTATTAAGAGCTTTAGTTGCTGCTTTAATGTTTTTTACTTTTATTCTTTTTGATTGTATCTCTTTTTTTTCATCCATACAAATAACCTCCTTATTTTAATATATCATTTGACTTAGCATTTAATTCTATTGTAGCAATTCTTCCTTTTTTATAAGCATAATATGCGGCTGCTCCGATCATTGTTGCATTATCTGTGCAATACTTTATATTTGGATAACTACATTCTATATTATTTTCGTTACATACTTTTTCTAAAGATTCTCTTATTGCTTTGTTTGCTGCTACACCACCAGCTATAACTAGTCTTTTTACATTTTTATCTTTAAGAGCTTTTATTGTCTTTTTAACTATTATATCTACTACAACGTCTTGAAATGACTTTGCTAAATTCTCTTTATTTATTTCTATTCCTCTTTGTTTATAATTATGTGCTAAATTTATTACGGCACTTTTCAGTCCACTAAAACTGAAATTATATGTTGAATCATTAAGAGGAAGAGGAAGATTATATTCGTGAATTCCTTGATGGGCCATTTTATCAATTACTGGTCCTCCAGGATAGCCGACATCTATTACTCTTGCTACCTTATCATATGTCTCACCTATTGCATCGTCAAGGGTACCTCCAAGAAATTCAAACTTATACTCTTCTTCCATATATACAAGTTCAGTATGTCCACCGCTTACCACTAGCGCTATTAAAGGATATTTCATTTCTTTATTAAGATTGTTTGCATATATATGTCCTGCAATATGATGTACTGGAATTAAAGGTTTATTGTAGATATATGCAAGTGTTTTAGCAGCTTCAACTCCAACAAGCAATGAACCAATTAAACCTGGACCATATGTTACTGCAATTGCATCTATTTCATCCATAGTCATTTTTGCTTTATTTAAACAATCTTCTATTACCATTGTAATATTTTTTAAATGATGTCTACTTGCAATTTCTGGGACTACACCACCAAAATTGGTATGTATATCAATTTGTGACAATATTACAGTAGCTATATCTTCTTTTCCATTTTTAACAATTGCACAACTTGTTTCATCACAACTACTTTCAATTGCTAAGATATACATATCTTTCATCTACATCATCTTTCTTTCCATCAAATATCCATCTATTCCATCATAGTATTTCTTTCTTATTGCTACTTTTTTAAAGTCAAATTTTTCATATAATTTAATTGCATATTTATTATTAACATTTACTTCTAAAGTTATGTTTTCAATTTTCCTTTTTTTACCAATATCAATTAAATGATCTAGTAATTTTGTTCCAATTTTTTTATTTCTAAATTGTTCTTTTACTTCTATATACGATATTTCAAATCTATCATACAAGTCATAATAATTTATGAAGCCTATTATATTACTTTTCTCAGTATAAATAAAGTATTTCGAAAAAATATTATTTTCTAAATCATTCTTTATTTTCAATTTTGAAAAAAAAGAAGGGAAATCATTTTCTAAAATGTTTATTAATTCAGTATCATCAATTGCAATATTATAAATCATCTTTTTCCTCTTTATTCTTATTTTCTTCTGCTTCAGTTAGTTTTAGGTAATTTGCATCTACTGCATGAGGATTAGTTGGCTCTCTATCAATTACTGATGATACGATTACATCTATTTTTGGATCATATGGTTGTAAATCATAATTTGTATCAATTTTATTATTAGAAATAAAAGTAATTTTATTTCCTAAATTACTTAGTGCGATGTTCAAAGTATCAAGTGATAGATGTTGTTCATTCATTACAAATGATTTATTTTTAACATCAAATATTGATGCATATACATTATTTCTCCTTGCATCAATGATTGGAACAACATAATCATAATTTCCATCATATGATAAAGCCATTGCCTCGAGGCTAGAAATCAAAATAATTGGAATATTTCTTGCCCAAGCTATAGTTTTAGCTATTGTTAGACCAATTCTAATTCCTGTAAATGATCCTGGACCATTTACTGCTACAATTTTATCAATTTGATTAATTGAAATTGAGCAATTAGATAATAATTCATGAATTTTTGGTAAAGTATACATTGATAAATTATTATCTAATTTTTCTTTTACTTGTCCTAAAATATTATTATTATCTAATACAGCACAGTAAAGAAAATTAGAAGTTGTGTCTAAGTAGAGAATTCTCATAGTACTGCCTCACAAATTTCTTCGTATTGTTGCCCATGAGGAACAAATATTAATGTTCTAGTTTCTTCATCAACAATTTTAAATTTAATATCAAGTCTTTCCTCGGGTAAATAGTCTTCAATCAAATCTGCCCATTCAATAATTACTACTCCACCTTTAGTAAAGTAATCTTCTAATCCAATTCCATCTACCTTACCATCTAAGCGATATACATCCATATGATAAAGTGGCATTTCACCATTTAGATACTCTTTAATTATGTTAAAAGTAGGAGAAGTAATATTCTCCTCTATTCCTAATGCTTGGGCAAATCCTTTAGTGAAAATAGTTTTCCCACTACCTAAGTCACCTCTCAAGCAAATAATCATATTTTCAAATTTTTCAGATTCGAGATTTTGTGCAATTTGAATTGTTTCTCTCTCGTCTCTTGTTGTTATTCTATAATCCATTACAATCACCAAATTAATTATAGCAAATATAAAAGTATGAATTCAACTATTAATGCTTTAAATATTAAATGATTTATATTATTTTACAAATAAAAAAAAATCCAATCATATGGATTTTTATACAAAAAAAAATATTGGCAACTTCCTATTTTCGCATTCACTATCTTCGGCGTATAAGTGCTTAACTTCTGTGTTCGGGATGGGAACAGGTGTATCCACTTAGCTATTGTTACCAATAAAATATTTAGAGAAATAATTCTCTGAAAACTTAGATAATGTGTTTTATAGATCTAATCAAATATAAACAAATATGATTAAATCCTCGATCTATTAGTATTGGTCAACTCAACATATCACTATGCTTCCATTTCCAACCTATCAACCTGATAGTCTTTCAGGGATCTTACTTAATAAATAATGGGAAAACTCATCTTGAAGTTGGCTTCCCGCTTAGATGCTTTCAGCGGTTATCCATTCCCTACATAGCTACTCTACACTGCAACTGGCGTTACAATAGATACACCAGAGGTAGGTCCATCCCGGTCCTCTCGTACTAAGGATAGCTCTCCTCAATTTTCCTACGCCCACAACGGATAGGGACCGAACTGTCTCACGACGTTCTGAACCCAGCTCGCGTGCCACTTTAATGGGCGAACAGC
>CAMNJQ010000064.1 GCA_946541575.1 uncultured Clostridium sp.
TTCTTACCCATTTCAATCATTTCATTAGCGTCGTTTAAATGTGGATTGATTTCAACGGAAATTGGGAAGACATCAACGCCTTCAATACCTTTTTCTTTTACAAAGTCTGCGAGTTCTTTAATTACTGTATAGAATGGTTTACCTGAATTCATAATATGGTTTGGATTTGTTGTAACTCCATCAATACCAAATGTTTCGTAAGCTTCTCTGATTTCATCAATTTTTGCACTGTCTAAGAAAAATTTCATTTTAAATATCCTCCTATAATTCTTCTTCTAATAATTTCATGATATCCATCTTTGCATTCTTTCTTACAAAGACTGGAATTTGTCCTAGTGGGGCGTCAACAACATATTTGCCGCCTTTATATTCTTTTTTAGACCAAATGTGAATCCATTCATCTTCTGGTAAATAGACTTCCCATTTAGTTTTCTTAGGTCTAGTTACAGGACAAACTAGGATATCTCGACCTAAGAGGTATTCGTCAGATGTATTGAATGCTTTTTCTTCGTTGTAATAGAAGAATAGAGGTCTTACCATACCAACCCCAGTATTTGCGTTATATGCATCTAATTCTTTTAAATATGGTTTTAAGCAAGTGTGAATTCTACTCATCTTTGAAGAGAATTCCAAAATATCTTCGTCGTGATCAAATTGAACATTGATATCTGGGTTTAAACCTTCGTGTCCTCTCATAAGTGGAGAGAAAGCGTTCATTTCAAACCATCTCTTATATACTTCCATATCTCTACGCATGTTATAGACGGATGTGTAACCACCTATATCTGAATGAGATAAACCAAATCCTGAACAAGTTAGAGATAACATTGCAGGGATAATTGATGGTAGACCATAGTCAATAGAGAAATCTGGATGATTATCCCCATTCCACATCATGACTGAGTATCTAGGTGTACCTGAGAAACCTGCACGTGTAAAGAATAAAATTTTTCCTACATTATTTGTTTCTATTAGAGCTTCTCGATTAAGCTTTGCCCAAAGGACTGGCCACTCATTATGGATATATTCACTTGATTCTCCATCGAATAAGACTGAATCAGTTGGTAGATATTCTCCAAAATCCGCCATCCAACCGGATAAGCCAAATTCAATCATGTTTTTCTTAATAATACCTTTGAGCCATTCATAAGCTTCAGGGTTAGTTAAGTCAACCATTGCTGCAGGGAATGTTGTTGATTTAACTAAATAATCTTTGCCGTGAATATCTTTAACACAATATCCTTTGCTAGTTGCATATTTATATAAAGGTTTTTCTAGTGCTAAGAATGGATTACAGTAACCAAGTACTTTAACTCCTTCTTTATTTAATTCTTTTATTTTATTAGGTAAATCTGGATAGAGTTTTTCATCCCATTCCCAGTTCCAGTAGAGTTGTTTACCTACTGCAGTAACTCTTCTACCTTCCCAGTCTTGAATCCAAATACCGTTAACTTTACCATTATGTTCTTTAACTTTTTGGTATTTATCCATCATAACTTTAGTACCACCCTGGATACCAAGAATTTGACCATCATATACCCAGTCAGGAAGTAAAGGTTGTCTACCAATAATATTTGTTAAATTAGTTAATAATTCTTCGTATGTTTTTCCAAATCCAAAATAGAATGGTGCGAAATTATCAATCTTAATAATTGTTGACTTTCTATTTCTAAAATCAAATTCAGTTCTTGCAGTTGATTCTGAATGGAAGAAATATTTTTCTGAAGAGATAAAAGTTGGTTGAGCGTAATAAGTTTCGTAATTACTTAAAGGCTGTTTAACTTTTGTATTTCTAAAGCCAAAGGCATTCGCGATGATCTTTTTAATTGTTTGACCAACATTAATATGTTCTGCTACCCATACATTTAACTTTTTACCTTTAAAATTAAATTCAGTGAAGTTTTCTCCAAGTCCATAGAAACCTTCATCTGATTTAGAAGGAATCTTGATTTCCATTCTGTTGTAATTTGAAAATCCTTTTGGTACTAAATGAAGAGCATTTCCTTCAATGTGAATTTTAAAAGAACCATCGTCAAATTTAATCTTTGCAACATTGTCTTTTAATGAAATCTGTCTAATTTTTGCAAGATTTCTTAATTGGTTAATTTGTTTAATCTTAAAAGAACCGTGGAACATTTTGTATTTATTCTTACCGTTGAATAAATAGAGTAGCTCACTATCTTTAGAAATATAAAAAACTTTCTTATTATCGACAAGGATATCAAGAACATCGTTATTATATTCAAAACTAATCATTATAATTACCCCCCCTGTAGCGTATTAATTAACACTCTTAATTAATTATAGTAAGCGCTTACATTAAAAAGCAATATGGGGAAAATAAATTGATAGACACTTAAAAATATCCTCTCACTGAATTTCTTTTAATAACCCCCGAAACATTGGATTTAATTAAAAATTAAGAGGTTATATATCAGTTTTTAATAAATGAGTAAAAATACATAGTATTTCTAATTCTAGACACAAAAAAATACTATGTTTATTATTTTTAAGATTACTGCTATAATATAATTAACAATAAATAGCAAAGGAGATAATTATGGATAAGTATATTTGCGAAGTATGTGGTTATATTTATGACCCAGAAGTAGGTGATCCTGATAGCGGAATTCCTGCAGGCACAAAATTTGAAGATATTCCTGATGATTGGGTATGTCCATTATGTGGAGTATCAAAAGAAAACTTTAAAAAATTAGATTAATTAAAGTAAAAAGCTTAGCAATAGATGATGATATATCCGTTGCTAAGTTTTTTTATGGGATGACAAGTATTCTAAGATATGAATAATGATGAATTTTTCGATAATTATTAATTTAAATTCTTAGTGATACGTGAAACTAAAATATATTCTATTTATATACATTTGTTAATAGAATTATTGACAAAACGTACTGTTTTGTATATTGTAAATAATGAATACGGGGGATTAAATATGTGGACAAGAAATAATAATATAATTTTGTCGTTGCTTTTTGGGTGTTTAGCATCTTTTGCTGGAGGAAATGATTATGAATAAAAAAACGATAAAAAAAGTTATATTATTATCTCTAAGTTTATGTTCAGTTTCTTGTAATAATCCTAATGAAAAAGAGGATATTATAAAAATAAAAAGTGATGTATCAGAATCTGAAAGTAGTATAACAGAAAAAAATTATGATCAACTTGGACCACAAGTAGAAATAAAAGAAACAAAAGCAAAATTAATCTATAAAGAAGAAGATGATATTTTTTATCAAAAATTAAAGATTAACTTAGATAATCTACATAATTTAAGTTATTCAATTAATAAAGATGCTGTAACTTTTACTGATCAATTGAATTTTAAATATCAAAGAGAAGTAGGAAATTATACTGTATTGACATCTAATTTTACGCATTTTGGTTGGGGTGTTGCAGATGAATTTACTCCTTATTTTTTAGGCGATTACCTTTTTTATGGGGATTATTGTGGTGAACACCATGTTTTAATACCTAAAAATACAAATGAAAGATTCACATTGAAAGAATTATATGTTAATAAAAGAATAAGTAATGAAATACTAGATCAAATTTATTATGAAGACTTACTAGTTCAAACATCAAATATGACAGATGAAGAATATGCTTTATGGAAAGAAGAATATTTAAATTTATATAAAAATTTACGTGTTTATGATTGTAGAGCATATAGATTAAATGATGTAGAAGTTACTTTAGAAAAGAAAAAATATTCATTTGGTGATCCAAAAAGTATTTTTGATGAAAATATTAATATTCAAACATCATACGGAAGTGGAAATATCAAATTAGATTTTGATAAAAGTATATATTTAGGTAATATAGATTCATATGATATTGCATTTTTTCCAAAAGGAAATGGATGTGAATATGATGACCCTCTTTATGGACAAAGTAGTAAAATAATATTTAATGATATGAATGTATATGTTCCTAGTTGGGATAATGGAATCAATTATTATTCAGCATATACAACAAATAAACTCTATTTTGGTGAGAACTTATTAAATAGTAAATGCAAAATGCTTTTCATAGGGAAAAAAGAAGGCAAATATTATAACGCCTTTGAGTTATATAGAAATAATCTAATTTCTCAAGAATCGTTATTAT